>CAYTIT010000009.1:0-15049 GCA_964437975.1 uncultured bacterium | reverse complement strand
ACTATACTAACGAGCTGGTATGGAAAATAGATACAATAAACTCAGAAATCAAATCTGTTCAAAATAGTACCACTAACCATGTATTAAAAATAATTTCTTACATTTCTATTGTTACCCCTATAGTAGCTTTTTTAGGGTTGTATTTATGTCAACCTTCTAAGCGTATTTTCCACGGCACCACTTATTTCCAAATTGGTTGGGGTATGACTTTACAAGAGTTTTCATTGAGTCTTTTTGACCAGAAAATACTCAACTTAAGTCAAGAAAGCGATGACTTAGAAGCTGTCCGTATCGCTATGAAATATAATCCGAACCATATTCAACACGCTAGCAGAAGAGTTCTCGGTCTTCTTATAGAGCAAGATGCATCGCTTCTTAAGTCAATTACGAGTCAGCCGGCGATCCTTGCCGCTGTCGAAAAAGAGCCGTTGCTTATTCGGTTTGTCAATGAAGTTCTCCAAGATGACTTAGAAATTATCAAGGCTGTCATAAAACAAGATCCATCGCTTCTTAAGTACGCTGGAAAGACCACTACCCTTGACAGCGTCAAGAAAACCCCATCGCTTTTTATCCATGCTAGCAAAGCCCTGCGCAATCACAAAGAAATTGTCAAGGCCGCTATAAAGGAAGAAGCAAATCGACCGCTTCTTAAGTACGCTGGTAAGGAAGTGATCTGTACTCTTGTCCAAGAAGATCCATCGCTTCTTCTACATGCTCCTGATGCGGTTGTTAATGACTTTGTCAAGAAAGATCCACCGCTTCTTAAGTACGCTAGTGAGGAGTTTGCCCGTCGCTTAATAAAAAAAGATCCTGCAACGTTTCGCTTCGCGTCATTCCAGCTAAAAAATGATAGAGAAATTGCTTATGCCGCATATAAAAAGAGACCCGATATTCTCGAATATGCTGGGCAGCAAGCTGCACTCTATGTGATTGAACAAGAGCCTGCAGCTTTTCCCTACGCTTCATTCCAGGCAAAAAACGATGGAGAAACTGCTTATACCGTATATAAAAAAGAGCGCACCTTGCTTAAATATGCTGGAAAATACGCTACACGCTATGTGATAACAAAAGATCCTACAGCTTTTCAATATGCTCGACCTCAGCTAAAAAATGATGGAGAAACTGCTTATGCAGCATATAAAAAGAGACCCGACTCGCTTCAATATGCTGGGAAACAAGCTACACGCTATGTGATAACAAAAGATCCTACAGCCCTTAAATATGCTAACCCTCGCATTTGCAAGGAGCTGACAACTAACGTCCAATTTTCAGTTCGATCCTTTGAGCAAGCGTAGCCCGTTGAAGACCACAAGGAGCGAGGTCCCGGCGTCAGCGATGATCGCCATCCAAAGCGATGCCAGGCCGAGCGCAGCAAGACAGAGAAAAAGGGCTTTAACTCCAACAGAAACCGCGATATTTTGCCGAATAGCCCGCACTGTTTGACGCGAATGGCGCAGCAACCACGGCACTTTGGACAAATCATCTGACATAAGCGCAATATCAGCTGTCTCGATCGCCACATCTGTTCCGATCGCCCCCATGGCAATACCCAAGCTCGCGGTCGCCATCGCAGGGGCATCGTTCACCCCATCGCCAATCATAGCGACATCTTGCCACTCCTTTTTTAACTCCTCGACTTCTTTCACTTTATCCTCAGGAAGGAGCTCGGCTTTAAAGGCATCGACTTGCGTCACCTTGGCGATAGCAGCAGCAGCAGCGGCGTTGTCTCCTGTCAACATGACAACGCGTTCAATACCCGCCCGTTTCATTTCCTGCACAATGCCATTCATCCCCTTTCGAGGCTGATCGGCTAGGCTAATCAACCCGCAAACATGACGGTCATTCCCGACAGCGATCGTCGAATGCCCGGCATCTTCTAGCTCGACAATTTTGCGGTGAATCTCGTCAGTTTCTTGATTCATTTCATGCATAAAGCGGTGACTTCCGATCCAATACCGCTCGTTTCCAATCACCCCTTCGGCCCCCTTCCCTTTGGTAATACGAAAACTCGTTGCTGGCTTGATAGACAGTTGACGCGCGCGCGCCTCTCTCAAGATAGCCCGCGCCAAAGGGTGTTCGCTCAGCGCTTCAAGGGCTGCAGCTTTCTCAAGCACCTCATCTTCCGTGTGTCGGTGCAAAGGCCAAATCCGTTCCACTCGTGGGCGCCCATAAGTAAGTGTTCCCGTTTTATCTAATCCCAATGCTCTTAGTGTGCCTGCGATTTCCAAAAACACCCCCCCTTTAATCAAAACGCCATGATGCGCGGCCGCCGTCAAGCCCGCAATGATGCTGACAGGGGTTGAAATCACAAGAGCACACGGGCACGCAATGACCAAAATAACAAGGCCACGGTATAACCACTCTGCCCATACACCCCCACCAAAAAGGGGCGGGACAAGCGCAACGAGTAGCGCTATACCGATCATCACCGGCGTATAAATACGGGCAAATTTTTCTACCCATTGCTCTGAATGAGCGCGCCGGGACTGCGCTTCTTGAACAAGGTGAATAATGCGAGCAAGTGCTGTCGTATCCGCTGTTTTAGTCACGTAGCACTCAATAGCCCCGTCCTCATTCATCGTGCCCGCATACACGGTATCTCCTTTCTTTTTGACTACGGGAACCGATTCTCCCGTAATAGGCGCTTGGTTGATGGTCGTCTCGCCCTTTTCTACAATGGCATCGAGGGGAACTTTCTCTCCGGGACGCACCAAAATACGAGCGCCCATGGCCACTTGATCGACGTGACACGGCCCCCCTGGAAGGACATAAGCCTGCGTTGGAGATACCTCCATTAAAGCTCCAACTGCGCGTCGCGCGCGTGCCATACTCCAATTTTCCAAAAGAAGGGCGACAGAAAAAAGAAAAGCGACCATGGCCCCCTCAAAGTGCTGCCCAATCGCAACCGCCCCTACCATAGCGACCACCATCAAGACATGCATATCGAGGTGAAGCCGTCTAAGCGCAAAAAAAGCCTTGGGCGCGACAAAATAAGCGCCGAAAACAATGGCGCCAAGGTATAAGCCACGAGTCAATATAGGCTCAAACAAGTGAAACCCCACACCTGCGATCAGGAAAATTCCACTTAGACTGGTCATAACAAGACGCCCGCGCGCGCTCCAAAACGAAGCCGTTGTATCGCGCTGTGCCCCCTCCCAAAGAGTCGCTTTTAATCCGACCTCTTTCACCCAACCCACCACCTCTTTGAGCGTCGTTTCTTCGAAGTCTAACGTCATACTCATCTTTGATTGCAAAAGATCAAACGTCAGATCAGACACTCCCTTACGCCCTTGCAGCGCTTTGCGCAGCAGTGCTATTTCCTCTGGACAATCGAGCCCTGTGACGTTAAATGCCACTTTTTTCACAGCACCACCTCTCACTAAGCGCGCGTAGCTGTAAGCGAACAGTCATCTATAAAAACCCCTCAAAATGTTTGACCCAACACACCTCATTCCCCGTAAGAAGAAAGCACATGGTATTATCAGGCCATAAAACGGGAGCACCTATCACTGCACCATGAACCTCTCGCTGTTCCACTTTGGCTAAAGAGGGAAGAGCCCAACACACCTTTCCCTCCATGCCAAAGTAGATATTTCCCGAACTATCTCGCCCAGCACACCATGGGATAGAGAAAGCGGTCTGCTGCACCACACCATCGCGCGAGTTGATCGCGATGAGAGTGCCCTTTTCTGTGACATAAAAGAGATGTTTATCGCTACTGATCATGATCGAACCTGGGCGCAAGGTCAGGTTTTCTATCTGACAAAAGTAACTCGATCCCGCTGGATCAAAGACAATAAGCTCTTCTTGTCCATGGATCACAACCCAATAAAGACGCCCCTCTGGATCACATAGAGGTAATAACGTCAATTCCTCATCTCTAGCTCCCTGTTGACCAAAAAAATCCTCGACGACATCGATTTGACCTTTTGTATCCATCGAATAGCCTACACCCGCTCTGGCAAAGTAAATCTTGCCATTTTTTCCAATGACAGGCGGAGAAAACTCTGCGTGAACACTTCGATACCTACCATATTCCTTCCCATCAAAGCGGAGATAAACCACCTCTTTAGGGTCAGTCAAAAAACACATATCTCCCTCACCATTAAAGCTAGGAGAATAAAGAGCGCACACATCATATTCCTCGAATTGATCAACATAGAGCTCGCCTCCTTCCGGATCAAAACAGCGCATTTTCCGGTTGGCATCAACGACATAACACATGTCGTTTGAAGAGAGAAAAGGAGCAGAGGTAGGCTTAACCCCATAATTCTCCCAAAAGTTCATCTGATACACCACTTTGTTACCACCACATGCATAATAAGCGTCGAGATCCTTCGAGCTTAACTCTCCTGCTTGGAACCCACCCACGGTCCAACCAAGACAAATAAGAGCAAGCCCCTCTCGCCATCGAACCTGTGCCATCACTTTTTCCTCAAGTTTTTCGCTGCTCCTTTTGCGGAAGTCGATTCAACCTCGTCGTCCACATGACAGTCCCATCCTCTAAAAGCCACGAAATGACTTCGCTTGCTCCCGCTTGCGACATATCTTTAATTGGAGTCCCCACACATTGCTCCCATTGAATTCGCCCAAGCGCATCGACACAATAGATCTTGCTTGTCCCACTTTGGTTATCTCTTCCGAAACAATAAATATGGTCTTCAATATCCACTGTTAACGGCACACCTAACACAAGATCGTACCGACGGCAAAAGACCTTCTTTGGAGTCATGTAACACAGTGTATTGGCATTGATCCGGATGACAACATCGCCTTGTGATGTGACAACAACAGAACGGGGATCTAACACGTGGTTCCCCTCTAACTGATACGCTGCAAAAGGCCTCGTCTCGTCGCCGCGAAAACACTGAACATTCCCCTCGCTTATCACAATCCAATCAACCTTCCCAGTAGCATGGCAGACGGGAAACATCACCTTACGAGAAAAAGGCGAAAAAATTTGCTTTGAGGCTGTCGTTTTATGCATGTCATACCGACGTCCAAAGGCCGAAGCAAAATAAACTTGCCCTGAGCAGTCGATTGCCGGGGCAGACAATCCCTGCCTTTTTTCGGCATAGCTCGCCAGCACTTTTCCATCAGAGGTCATCGATGTGACTTTTTCTTTTGACAAGCAAAAACAGAGCTGTTCTTGCCTATTCAACCTCGGAGGGGTCGCCACATTAGCCTCTTTCCACACCACATCGCCTGTCAGCTGATCTAAACAATAAAGCGTTTGATTTTCAGCGACAACATACACCTTATCCTCTCCAATCACTGGGGCAAAGAGGGGCTCGATTTGATAGTGGCGACCAAAATGGAGCGCGGCAAGCCTCATCGTGTTAAGAGGGAAATTTTCTGGTTTCTTGCTGTGGGCGACCCATTGTGTTAACGTTGCTTCTTGCTCTTCTTCTAAGTCATTTTCTATTCTCTCTTGGAGAGTTTGACTCGACCCCTCTTCCGCTTGACTGGCTAACACCTCTTCAAGTAAAACAGCTCCTTGCTCAACATGCCCTACCTTAAAACACCCTTCCGCTCGCTGAAGTTGAACCTTCACATTGTCTTGCTCTTCGGTACGACTTTGCCGCAGCCAGTCGAGAATCTTCTCAAGAAGCTCTTTTGCCTCTCTAGATCCACTGGCAGCTGCTATTTTCAACCAAGAAATAGCGCTCAAAAGGCTTTGATCTACCCCTCTTCCATACAAGTAATTTCTCGCTACATGCACTTGGGCCTTAAGGTGCCCCATTTCCGCAGCTTTTTCGTAATAGCCATGTGCTTTTTCTAACTCTTCAACACCCCCTTTCTGCCCTGAGTAAATCCCCCCTAAACAGCAATAAGCAGAAGGGAACCCGCTCTCTGCTGACAAGTGGAAATAGGCCATCGCCTTATCCCTATCTTTTTCGACACCTATCCCCTCAGCATAATAGACCCCTAATAGGCAGTTAGCTTCACCGCTTGCTTTCCTTGAAGCCTTCTCATACCAGTGTCTTGCCTTCTCATACCATTTCTTTTCATGAGCGATCCTCGCTAACTCCAAGTCAACAGCCTCACTTCCTTGCGCTGCAGCTTTTTCGTACCAAACGTAGGCTTTATCGAGATCCTTTAGCAACGTATGGCAATAATAGATATCACCCAACATAATTTGGGCCTCTAAGAGTTTGAGCTCTGCTGCTCGCTCAAAGTAACAACGCGCCTTTTCCAAATTTGGCTCGACTCCACTCCCATCCCGGTAAAAAACACCCAGACAATAAAGCGCACGCGCACGCGCTTCACTGTCTTGTCCCTTCGGATTGGAAGCCGCTCGTTCAAACCATGTGTGCGCCCCTAAAAAATCCCGTTGAACTCCCTCTCCTTCGCCGAGCAACAGCCCCAACAAAAATTGAGCTTGAAGATGTCCTTGCTCTGCAGCCTTTTCGTACCATCGACACGCCTCTGGAACATCTTTTTCGACAATGCGCATCACCTCTCCAAGGTCAAATTGCGCTTCCAAGTCCCCCTGTTTAGCGCGCTCAACAGTTTCTTTGTAATCGATTTCACGACTCATCGAGCCGCACGGCCCGGCACAAAGGGCGCATACAACGACCCACCAAACCCCTTTTAACCCTCCGCGCAAAAGATCTTGTATGTTTGCCTTACCCATGCAACCCACCTTAGCTTTTCTGTTAAAAGCAATATTCGAGACGCAAATCTGTAGCATACTCCTTAAGCTGCCCGCTCAACTCCGCTCGTGCCGCCAAGGCCAGAGAAAATCCCCGCACAGTGCTCACCTTAAAGCCAAAAGAAGGTGCGATCAGATGGATAGAGTGCGACGTCGCGCTAACGATAAGTGGCTGATCCACGCCGACAAAGTAAGCTCCGATTCGGCTGCTACTCAAAGGGACCTTAACGACCCAAGCCAACCCCACATAGGGCGATACACAACTATAAAGAGCTTGAAAAGTCGGCGCATACTCTAGCCCAAGCTCTGTTTGCAACATACTAGAGCTTCTTGTTTGAACATTGAGGTTAAGTTCGCTTGCACCCTCTTCTTGAAACCTTTCCCGGTGCAAATAGACATAATCGACCTTCCCCATTATGTGCACCGGAACATGCCACCGCTCAAATGTCGCACCGATTCCCAAATGTCCGTCAAACGTCACGCCCACTGGATGACTTTTAGCTTGATACTGAACAGAAGTTTGCTGATCTCCGTAAGCGACATAAGTCACATTGCGACGCAGCCCATAAAAATTCCCCCCACCGATTGCTGAAACATGGACGCGCACAACTTCGTGGCGATAGCTCCCATACAAAGCCCCAAATACGCGGTTATCACGACCACCACCTGCATCATCGCGCCAGCTAATATGGGTATGACCATATCCAGCAGCTGCTCCTAAACAGCCGGCGCCAAAGCGCTTATCGCACCCCAAAACAACTCCTACATGATCTGTTCGAAACCCTTCAAGTTCGCCAATTTTTTCTTGACGACTCCATAGGCCATAGGTATCGACCCAAACGGCCTTTTGGCGCTCACAACATGTTTTCTCTGTGCATGTGCGTGGCGCACATGCAAGTTCTCTTGTATGGTTGGCTAGCACCATTGAAATCGCCGTCATTTGCAACAAGTTTTGCCAATCTAGCCCACCAAACAATCCAGGATGCATTTGACTAAGAGCCTGATTAAGTGGCGCTGTTTCTAACACACCTAGCACCTGAACAGCATGACCAAGATCACTTTGAGGATCAATCGGGAGCGCCTCTTTAAGGTAATCGACAACTTTTTGCGCATTGCCAGAATCGACATGTCCTTTACTGACGACAAACAACGCATCTTCTTTTACAGTTAATGTAATCGAGTTTGGCGAAACTTTTTTTATATCAAAAAGAGGGCTTCCTCCGGGCAAGCTCGGCAGCCCGTCCAGCTCTACAGATTCAGAAAGTACGCCATCTTCCAGCAGAGGGTGTTCTTTAAATTGAATCTCTATCTCTTGCCCTTTTAGAAAGTTTCCTAAAGCGCTCCGAATTGTAACGCTCTTTGTCGTTTCGGGATCGATATAGTCGACAAATGTCGGCGGCTGTCCCTCTTCAACATCTTGCAAATTCTGTGGAACTTTCAGGCGTGCCCCTTCGATTTCATACACGCGTTGTGAGGATAGCAAAGGGGCATCTTCACCCTCTTGAGCTAAAAGCAGGCCCATGTGCCCTAAAACAAAACAAAGCCACTCGGCAAAGAAAACCCAAGGTTTCACCAACGAAAATCTTCTTATGACCGCCACGCGCCCCCCATCCGGATGTTTTTTACTGAAAAGCTCGCCTTTTGCACTTCGTAGAATGATTTTCCTCTCCTTCTAACTCTTTATGCATAAGTTGTATGTTCAAAAAAATCAATAAAATATTTTTTTATACACAGGCAACGCTGGGACCATCGGCATCTTCAGATTATGCGGGTTGTTGCCTTTGCCCTTTGTTTACTGGCTGCATCGTCACTCCCTCCTACAGATAGAGGCTGCTTCGCCAATCAACAATCGCCGAGCGCTGGCTGCGGCAAAATTCCCGCTTTTTGAATCACGATCGGTGTAGGACAAGCTTCCCTGCAACTGTTTGGAAAAAATGGGAAGCCCTACAATGATCGACAGCAAAAGTTGTTGCCCTAACTGAGGAGAAAAGATCCTTTTTCTCTTCTAGGGTCAAAAAAACCTAGCTTATTCTTGTCCTTTTCTTTTAAAATGGCAGGCAGTTTTGGTTTTCAAACCGAGGCTAAGCACTGACTGGAAAACCTACGCGCTCAGATGGTGGAATTGGTAGACACAAAGGACTTAAAATCCTTTGGGTGGTAACACCCGTGCGGGTTCGAGTCCCGCTCTGAGCACACTTATTATCAAGGACTTACGTCTTTCACCGCTCCTAGCTTTTTGTCAGAGTTTGGGTTTTTGGTGCACTTGCTCTTCACAAACCAAAAGCAATTAAGGCCGATGATCATAAAGATTAACTCTTTGATATGAGGTCACACGACTTGGCATCGATCCAACTGCAGAAAAGCAAAAAAGGAAAGTCTCATTTTCGCGTTTATGTCCGACTGAAAGGCCATCCTGTTATCACAGCAACCTTTGCGACAAAACAGAAGCAAAAAAATGGGCACAAGCAACAGAAACTGTGATGCATCAATTGCGCGTTGAAAGTCAAGAGTCAACTTCGCAAGCAAACGGATACGTTTGCATGTTGCGCATAAATATCGCATTCAAAGGTCAAATTGATTCGTTGCCTGATACTCATGCTTCGACCATCAAGAAATTTATAGAGGAGTTGTTCGAAGTTCAAAATTTAGCAGCTTAAAGGAGAAAAAGCCCCATAAATGAGGGCTCCTACCCATAGACAGCGCTTTTTGCAACACTACCATTCAAATCGCCGATGAAGCAGACTATGACAAAAGAGCGCTTTACAGAAAAAGAAACACAGGTTAAATCATTCAATGACTTAGACACACCATTGAGCTGACAAAGTTTTCCGATCATTTAAAAGGGGATCTAGAGGATGAAGACGGCGATTTTAGGTTGCGGGTACATCGGAACGGCGCTACTGCACTTCTGGAAGAGCGAGCGCCAACACCTGATCGCTACGACGCGCGACAAGGCACGGCAACACCACCTTCGCCCTCTCGCTGGCGATGTCCGCCTTGTCCATGGCGATGACGCCACTGCCCTCAAAGCCCTGTGCTGCGATGCGCACCGCCTTATTGTCTGCGTCGCGCCGCAACGGGGCGACTCATATCGAAATACCTACCTAACAACAGCACAAACACTCGCCGCCACCTTGCCCCACTCTTCGATTCGCCACCTTATCTACACCAGTGCCACCTCTGTCTACGGGTGCCATAACGGAGACTGGGTGAGCGAAACCTCCCCCTTGCGCCCGATCAACGAGCGCGCCACGTTGCTGGTTCAAACCGAAGACCTTTATCTCAGCCTCGCCTCTCCTTCTATGCATGTCACCGTGCTTCGCCTTGCGGGGATTACAGGGCCAGGGCGCGAAATCATCAACCGCGCACGCGCCCTTTCTGGTCAAGAGTGCCCAGGAAGTGGCGATCAGTACTGCAACTTAGTTGACCGCGAAGATATTGTCCGAGCTATCGACTGGGCGCTAGCAAAACCTCTTGAGGGGATTTATAACGTCTGCAACGACGACCATCCGACGCGCGACCAACTTTACGGCACTTTAACAACAAAGCTCCACCTTCCTCCTATCCAATGGAATGCGCAGCTCCAAAGCACCCACTCGGGCAATAAAAGGGTCTCGACAGAAAAAATCCGCACCACCGGGTTTCGCTTTCTCCATCGCTGTTTGCCGAAAGACATGGAGACGTCTTAAAGCGCGCCTGTGCTGATTTTACATATGCAGGGGCTTGTCAAAAAGGCCAAGCGCTGCTTCTTTGATCGCCTCAGCTAGGGTGGGATGCGGGTGGGAAAGGGCGGCTAGATCGCGTGCCTTGACTCTATTTTCGATCGCTAAAGCAACCTCGGTGATCAGCTCGCCCGCACAGGAAGCTAAAATGTGTCCACCGACGATCAATCCACTTTCTTTTTCGGCGATTAACTTGACAAACCCAGTTTTCTCAGCCACACACAAAGCGCGTGAATTCGCCATCAATGGAAAAGTCGATGTACAGTAGCTGAGCTGGTAGCGCTGCGCTTCTTCTTCGGTTAAGCCAACAGCTGCCGCTTCGGGATGAGTATAGACAACGTTGGGAATCGTCGCATAGGCAATGTGAGCGCTGTGTCCAGCAATCATATCGGCGACAGCCATGCCCTCTTCAGACGCTTTATGCGCTAACATCACTCCGCCAATCAAATCGCCAATCGCATAAATATGAGGATGAGCTGTCCGAAAATGTCCATCAACCGGGATAAATCCGCGCGCGTCGGGGACAATTCCCACCTTGTCTAATCCCAATCCACGCGCATAAGGGCGTCGTCCAATAGAGACCAGGGCAAAATCAGCGGCAAGTTGGCGCGCCGCTTGTCCTTGACTTTCGATCGTTAAGACAACCCCTTGCCCAGAACAATCAGCCCCTGTCACTTTTGTGTTAAAGAGAAACTCCATCTCTTGCTCTTTAAGCGTTTGGAGCAACCCTTTTGAAAGATCTTTATCGAGTGTGGGACACGCTGTATCTAAAAATTCAACAAAGGTCACTTTGGTTCCTAAACGGGCGTAGACTGAACCGAGTTCAACACCAATCACGCCTGCCCCGACGATGACCATCGTCTTGGGAACCTCCTTGAGCGCAAGCGCCCCTGTCGACGAAAGCACTTTCTCCTCGTCAAAAGGTAAAAAGGGAAGCTCCATCGGAACAGATCCCGTCGCTAAAATAAAGTTTTTTGCTGTCACAGTTTCGTTGCCGACTGTAACCGTTGTCGGCGATGTGAAGGTAGCTGTTCCCTGAATCGAGGTCACTTTGTTTTTGCGAAAAAGGGCTTGAATTCCCCGATTGAACTGAGAAATGACCTTCTCTTTGCGCATCATCATCTTGGGAAAATTCAAACTCGCCTGGATTTCAATTCCCTGCTCTTGCCCCTCGTGATGGCACTGGGCATAAAAGTGGGACGAGTGGAGCAAACATTTTGACGGAATGCACCCAATATTCAAACAGGTTCCCCCGAGCACCTTGTCCTTTTCTATACAGGCTGTTTTCAAGCCAAGCTGCGCTGCACGTAGCGCCGCTACATAGCCCCCAGGACCCGCTCCAATCACAACAACATCAAACTCCACATCGCCTCCTCAAAAATCGAGCAGCAGCCGCTCGGGTTTTTCGAGCAACGCTTTGACTGTCGTTAAAAAGACAATTGATTCTTTGCCATCGACAATACGGTGATCATAGCTCAGTGCAAGGTACATAATGGGGCGAATAGCCACTTGCCCGTCGACAACGACAGGGCGCGAAACGATGTTGTGCATCCCTAAAATCGCACTTTGCGGTGGATTGAGAATCGGGGTCGATAACATCGACCCAAAGACACCTCCATTGGTGATCGTAAAGGTTCCCCCCTGCAAATCACTCACGGCAATCGACCCTTCCCGCGCTTTGTGCGCCATCTCTTGCAAGGTTGTTTCAACACCGGCAAATGAAAGCGCATCGCACCCTTTAAGAACGGGAACCATCAACCCTTTCTCGGTAGAAACTGAAATGCCAATATGATAGCTTTCTTGGTACACAATCGCGTCTTGATCTAAAAAAGCATTTAAAGCGGGAATCTCTTTCAGCGCGGCAACGCAGGCTTTCACAAAAAACGACATGAAGCCGAGTTTGACTCCATTTTTTTTCAAGAAATTCTCTTTCTCGCGCGCGCGAATCGCCATAATCTCAGACATATCGACCTCGTTAAAGGTCGTCAACATTGCCGTTTCATTTTTTGCCGCGACAAGGCGTTTTGCCACGGTGCGGCGAAGTCCACTTAGCCGCACACGCCGCTGTTTTTCCCCGGCTGGCGGCGACAACGAGGGCGGAGGCTGTTTGGGCGGAGGTGCTTTGTGCGCAGCAGGTGCTGCTGCAGGTGGGCGATCAGGTTGATTTTTAACCGATGACACAAAAGCGTCGACCGAGTGGCGCACTCCTCCTTTTTCTACCGGTTGAGGTGTAGCTGGCGAAGGTTGAGGTGCTGGCGGCGGCGCGGTCTTACCGTGTTTGACCTCTGTCTCAATTGTGCCAATCACCTGCTCTGGCTTGACGACATCGTCAACTTTTACTGTTAAGTGCAACTCTCCAGCTTCAGGCGCGTAAACCACTTGGTTGACTTTGTCTGTTTCGAGCTCGAGAATCTCTTCTTCTTTAGCGACAACTGCTCCGTTTTCTTTAAAGACTGCAGCGACCACCGCTTCTGAAACTGATTCACCTGCAGCAGGGGTTTTAATATCTACTTTCATAGGTTCAACGCCTTGTTTAAAAAAGCCGTCCGCTCGCTTTCGTGCAGCGCTTTAGATCCGGCTGCTGGCGACGCACTCCTTTCCCTTCCGACATAGCGGAAATCGAGTTTTTCTGGAAGGAGTGTTTTCATCTCTTCAGACACATAGCTCCACCCTCCCATATTTTGATGCTCTTCTTGCACCCAATAGCAACTTTTAAGCGACGAGTAACGCTGAAATAGCGCCTTGATTTGATCTTGAGGAAAGGGATAAAGTTGTTCTATGCGGACAAGCGCGCATCCAACCACGTTGTTTTCTTGCCGCTCTTTGGCCAAATCATAATAAACTTTCCCGCTGCAAAGAAGGAGCCGTTGGGCGTTGCGCTCTTCTTTGTCATCGTCGATCACCGGCAAAAATTCCCCTTCAGCAAGCCACTGCGGCGCTGTAAGAGCGGGCGGAAAGCGCAGTAACGCTTTGGGCGTAAAGACAATCAGCGGCTTTTTTCTGGCCGCCAGTGCTTGGCGCCGCAACAAATGAAACATTTGCCCTGCCATCGAGGGAACGACAACAGTGATGCCATTTTCTGCTGCGAGTTGCAAATAACGCTCTAAGCGCCCCGATGAGTGTTCGGGTCCTTGCCCTTCATATCCGTGTGGCAAAAAAATCGTCAACGAAGAGGTCGCATCCCATTTCGTCTCGCCACTTGTAATATACTGGTCGATCACAATCTGCGCCCCGTTGGAAAAATCGCCATACTGCGCTTCCCACACTGTCAAGGCCTTTTTATAATCCAAACTGTAACCATACTCAAAGCCAAGTGCGGCATACTCTGAAAGGAGCGAATTATACACGGCAAAAGGCGCTTGGTCGGCGCTTAAGTGGGAAAGAGGGTAGTAGCGCTTGCCCGTTTCTTGATCGACGACGAGCGCATGGCGATGGGCAAATGTTCCACGCCCACTATCTTGTCCAGCGATCCGCACATGCACTTTGTCTTGAGCCAACAGCGTCGCATAGGCTAACGTTTCAGCCATCCCCCAATCAATGCTCAGCGCCGCCGCATCGCCTTGGATCGCCTGAAGCCGCCCATCGAAAATGCGCTTAACTTTGGGGTGAATGTGCAACCCTTCAGGCATGGAGCAAAACGCCCTTGCCCTAACTTCTAACTCTTTGAGTGGCACAGCAGTCGCAACAGCTAGCGCCTCCTCTTCGGTGGTATCCCCTTTTTTTTCGCCTTTAGGCTCTTTTTTCTCTTTCACTTGGTGCAGCTCCCCTTCTAGCTGCGCTTTAAAAGCCGTTTCAACAGCGGCAAGCTCGTTTTCTGGCAACACCCCCTCTTCGATGAGCTTTTTCCGGTACAGCGCACAAATCGACTCTTTGCTCCGAACAAGCCGATACAAAACAGGTTGAGTGAAGGCAGGTTCGTCTGCCTCATTATGCCCATACTTGCGGTAACAGTTCAGCTCGATAAACACGTCAATATGAAACTGTTGCCGTAGGCGCATCGCTAACTTGGCAACAGCCACACAACTTTCGGGGTCTTCGGCATTGACATGGAACACAGGGGCACCAAAAGCTTGAGCAAGGTCGGTACAATAAAAGGTCGATTTTGACTCTTTAGCGACAGCGGTAAACCCAACCTGGTTATTGACAATAAGGTGAATTGCCCCCCCAACGCGGTACCCAGGAAGGAGAAACATCTGTAACGTTTCATAAACGACTCCTTGACCGGCAATTGCCGCATCACCGTGAATCATGATCGGCACGATCTCTTTTTCCCCCTCGTTTGACTGCGCTAGCTCCTGCTTTGCCCGCACGCGCCCAATGACAACAGGATCAACCGATTCAAGGTGGCTGGGATTATCGCATAGCGTCACCACGACCTCTTTTCCCCTTCCTGCTTCGACAGAGTGGACATACCCCATATGGTATTTCACATCACCTGACCCTTTGAAAACAGGGCGGTAATCGGGTTCAAATTCGCGAAAAAAGTCACCATAGGGCTTTTCCATCACATTGGCGAGGACATTGAGCCTTCCGCGGTGTGCCATCCCGATCACCATTTCTTTCACACTTTGCGTCGCCCCTTCTCGCATCAAAGCGTGCATGATCGGGATCAACGTCTCACCCCCCTCAATTGAAAACCTTTTTTGTCCTGGGTATTTAAGTTGTAAAAAAG
>CAYTIT010000008.1:0-15477 GCA_964437975.1 uncultured bacterium | reverse complement strand
GGCCTGGTCTAGCGGCTGGTCGCGTGTGCGCCTTGTTGCCGGCGCGGCGTGAAAGTAATGGTGGCAATTGTCTAGAAAAAATCAGCCAGCTTGACAGACGGATTCCTGTGAGCAATGTCGGCGTTAACCGTGAATTGCTAAAACAGATTGAAGCTTTTGCTCATAAGATTCCTCTTACTCAGCAATTCTTTCTCAACATTAAGGTTGCTAACAACTCGGACCCTACGCTCGATATCTCAGGTGTCATAAAATACTACATCAGATGTGCAACAAACGATGGGGTAGATGTTACAGTCGTCAATACGCTATCGGCTCTTTATATTCTTTATTTTAAACTTTTTGCTCGTAAAGCGCACGGGGTCTTGGACAACTATTCACCACCTAACTTTTGCGCTGGTTTTGAAATTGACCCTTTTTTCCAAATTCTCGATAAGTGGGAGATGAAAAGGTTTAACGAAATTAATACTTATTATGCCACCGAATACAGAAACAAACCTATGTTTTTCAACCCTTTTGAAAGATTAATTGCTTTCAGCTTCACTCCCCCCTCTTCTCACGCAGAGTTAAAGCTCTACAGTCTGATTGCGCGCACGCGCAATTGGTCGCAAAAAAGTCCCTATCTAAACCACGTACTCAAGGATTTAACCGAGGAAAAAGACAAGATTATGGCGCTTGCTACATGTGGCAACTCTATGCATCGGGACTCAGATCTTTGGAGCGAGTTCACTTTTCTAAGGTTCCTTGCTTGGTCCGGTGCTTGTTTAGTCGATTGTAAAATGAGGAAGACCCCTCTGAGCGCTCACTGGGAAAGAAAAGCTTTGAGGGGATTAGTCAGCAGCCAGACGCTTCATGTGCAGCTTCAAGAAAAACGACTATCTCCATTCGCCTCTTTATTTCCTTCTTTAAGTAAAAAAAACCATGATTTGCTAACTGAAACATCCACCCTTTCTCGTAAAATCAACCTCCCCTTCCCCGATCGAGATGAAGTTACCTCTTTAGAGAGCCATAAAGATGTTATAGAGCGCCTCTTTGACTGGTCTTCTATAGAAAGATCCTTACAACCTTTGCAGTTGCTCTTGTCTTTGACATCTTATATCGGTTCTTTTGACGACCCCGAAATTCAAACCATTTTTTGGTTACAGTTTTTTAAAACCGTCAATAGCTCGTCTTCTCAAAACAACTCATCTATCGATAACAGTTTTGCTTATAATGACATGCCAGAGCAACTGGAAACAAACCCGGCGCTGCTCGAAGAGGCAACGGCGTTCATTCAAAAAGGGATAAGCTTCTTCTTTGATCTGCAACCTAATAGCCGCCCGAAAATCCCTAGCTGTCTGTTTTTTGTTCGGTTTGGTACGCAACTTGCTAAAAGCGTTTTGACAAGCAAGCTTTCTACTGAAAAGAAAGCCCAGTTTAAAGAAACACTCGTCAACCTGCAACAAACGTTAACCAAAAAGTGGCTGACACGCAACGACCTAACTCAAGAAGAACAAGGTTTGCTTTACCTGCACGCTTTAGACCTACAGCTGACTTTAAGCCAAGATGACCTAAAAAAGACACCTATTGTCGATCTCTTAACCTCTTGGGTCCTATATTGTAATTGTGACATTTCACGTGAGCAGCAGCTCCCTTTCCTTAAAAATTCGGTTGAAAGACGGATGCGCGCAGGGTTGCTAAAAATACAAAGCGACTCGACCCTGACCAAAAACAAAAAAGCGCAGATTGTAAAAAAATCATTCGAAGGCCTTGGGTTTCAACACCTTATTCCCGAGTCAATGCGCTTTTCGAAACAAAGGTTATTGCTTATCGGCAAAAGCGATCGGGGCAATATTCAGATAGATCTCACAAACGGGCGTCTTTATCACAAAGGAAATTGCTTAAAACAAAGCTCTTCGCTAAGTATTGAAAACGATCCGACTTACAAACGGCTTTTCGGTACCCAACGCTTACCTTGCATCCAAGGCAATCAATGTATGTTTATCACCCATCCAGACTACGGGTGTTTTCGCGTTCTGCGCACTGATCAAGGGTACCGCTTTCAGCTCAAGGTCGACAATCAATTTTATCAATACTTCTCTCCTAAAGAAATTGTTGATAGCAACAGCGCCAAAGCCCTTCCATGTTCTTTAATTGCTGGGCACTGTCATTGGATGAAAGTGGACACGAAGACATCTCCTCTGATCATTACAGAAAAAACCTCATTGGACCCTTTGCACCCCAAGGCGATTGTCGAACTAACAGGAGTTATTAAAGACCCAAGAACAAAAGATATCATCTACCGCCCTGACAAAGACAACATGTTGACTCCTTTTGAGCAACTACCCTATCAGCAGTGTTATGCAAAAGAGGGCGAAACGTGTCATAAAGTGGATCTGCCACGTTATCAATCGCTCCAAGGTGATCAACTTACTTTTATCAAAAAGAAAGAGTCTGGCGATACGTGGTGGTTGGCCAAAGATCCAGAATACTACGTTGTGAGCAACCAATCCAACACCTTGTTAAGGGGAATTTCTGATTATCTCACCCTCAAGCATCAGGATGGAAAGGCGCATAAACTTCTCATCCCACTGACTGTGATTGACTCCAAAACAACACACCCCTTTTCTATTGATGCACAACTTTTAACTCCTCAAGAGGACACCTTGATCTACAACAAGCAGAAAGGGGGGAAACAACTTTTTTATCTTGAATTTGATCTTGTCGACAACCAACTTCAACCACAAACAACCGAGGGGCTGTTGTTTTTGGCTTATTTACACTTGCATGCGAGAAAATACCATCGATCTGCACAAGGCAATGAAAGTCATGAAGAGGGAACATTAGAGCTGCTCAATCGGGTGTCAGATATCGATGACCTTACGACTCAAAGCTTGGACATTCTCAAGTTGATCATTCAATACCCCTTACAAGGAAATCTACAGACAGGTCAAACTTTTCCTAGGGGAGGAAACTACAATAACCCCTCTCCCAATCCAGTTGCACTGGCGCTCCAAGCTCTATGTATTTATCTGTCTCACTTACAAAAAACAGATATCTACTGGGGCTATGATATAGCACAAGCAAGCGACCAAGCAAGGCTCCAACATTTTAGCACGTGTGCTACCCGCCTTTTTTGTCGTTATTTAGACCGCTTAGAAGCGGTAAGCCCAGCATGCCGCCTTACCCATGAGCAAGAAAAAGAGTTGCTCAAAGCCTTTGAAGTCTTAGGGACAACTCCTTTTTTGCAACGCCGCCTTGATTATTTAACCGGAAACCAAGCAGCTCGTCCCCTTGCCCCTGTTCGAGACCCCCAGCACCCTATGATAGATGTCCAGCCAGATTACCTCAAAGTTGTTGACTTTTTGCAAAATCTTGACCCCTATGAAAGATCCTCTACATGGACGTTTGACATCAACAACCTCCTATCCCCTGATATTTCAGCACAACAATTTTTCTGGGATGGTTACACCTGCGCCCTTTCAGGAGATCCAGAGGATCGCCGAGAACTTCGTCTCCTTTTATGCCAACACTTTGCCTACCACAAGCTAACCAAGAGTTTTCCAGTTTCTGTTTGGAAAAGTGGTTACTCTTTTCTCTTTTCTTTATTAAGTTTAAATGAAGATACCGTGAGGGCCCTCTCTCTTCCCGATTTCAACCCACAAGATGGTCAAGTCAATGAAATGTGGATCGAGAGCTTTCAGGAAAAAATTCGCCACTTTGAGTTCAAACGTTACGACATCGAAAAAGCCCCTTTTAAAGCCTGTAAAAATGAAAAGATTCCTTTTCAGATGAACAACCAACAAGAGCAACAAGAGGTAAAAAAGCTAAAGATACAAAAGGATGTGTGCGATTTACTCGAAGACAAGGCCTATGAAGCCCTCGCAAATAACCTAACACCTTTAAAGTCCTCTTCTTCCTTAAGCGATCAAACGACCGATCTTTTCCGAAATATAGAGTCTACGTTTGATGCTCCTCGTTATAAAAAGAGTTTTAAACGCGAACAAAGTCTTCTTCGAGACGAACTTAAAAGAGGGTATGAGCAACTTCAGGCCACACAAAAAAAGTGGACAGTTAAACAAGACAAACTAGGAGAAATAATCAAAGTCCTTGACGAGCGAAAAAAAGAAACAGAAAAAGAACTTGAAAAAATTAAAGAAGAAATCTTAAAAATGGCCAATATTTCTTCGAAAGATAAAGCAAAAAAACTTCAGACCGATTTAGCCTATCTTGGAGGAAAAAAAGCCCGTTTAACCTTTCAAGATGTAGAAAAATGCTTTCTTTTAGGAACAGAAAATGCATTTCTTAAAGCAAACCCTCACTTAACTGATGTAACGTCACTATTTAATCTTGTTGCAAAATGGTACATTAAAAGCATTTATTTGACCCGACAAAAAAAATCGAAAAAGCTATGCCAACAGCTCCAAAAAATAACCAAAGGCCCAGCCCATCACCGTTTATGTAGCCAGTTACACGCCCTTCTTTCTAGTAACTTGAAACACCTTGGAGCGCACGAAGAATTGTCACTTTCTGCCCTACTGGTCTTTTCCCACCACAAAAATTCGCCACCTCGCCCTGACCAAACCAACGACATCGTCTCTTTGTTAGGTCAGTCTCGCATCCTGCAAAAAATCATGGGCGGCGGGAAAACCGCTTTTATCGCAGCGATTTGGGCCTATATTTGCCAAGCGCAGAATGGAAAATCTCCTATTTTCTTTGTTGAACCTTCTCTTTATGGGATTGTTTCTGGTGCGTTGAAAAAATCTCAGTCGACCTGCTTTGGCCAAGAAGTCGTTTCATTTGATTATAATCGGCACGACCTAACGCAAAAGCGGCTTGACTATCTTCTTGCTAAACTCACAGGGTGTATCAAAAAAAATCAGCTTTTAATTCTGACACCAAAAACGTTGCAAACTCTCGATGCTGAACAAAAGCTACTCGCGCTAAAATATACCGAGCTCAGTGCCAATCATAGTCCAACGCTAGAGGTAGAAAACAAACTAAAAACATTGCATAAAATTTTAACCCTGTTTTCGAAAAAATTTCAGGGACTTGGCGACGAGATTGACCTTTTACTTCGCTCAAATCGCGAACTCAACTTGCCGATGGGACAGCGTCAGCATATTGCACCTGAAAAGATCGCTCTCACTAAAAAGCTTTTCTCCCTGTTTATCAATAAAAACTCATCTCTCGCCCGCGAGATTAAGCTGGCTGAGGGTGAGCAAAACTACCTTAGACCCTCAGATTGGAAAAGACTCATACCCAAGATTGCCCGTCAATTGGCAACCTACCCCCAGTTCTTTCTTCAAGATGAAGACATAGAAGACTTTGTCCAATTTATCAAAGGCGCGCCTTCCTCAAACGACGAAGAAAGTAAAAGATTTTTAAATAAGTTGCAACAGTTCCACACATCGTCAAAACCCTATGAGCAACAAGCCGCGGAACTTATTTGTTTGGCCAAACACCTGATCAACGAGCTCATCCCTGGTATTTTTCTTCAATCAAGTGGACGTCATTTTGGACGTTCAAGAGGAGAAAATGGCCAACCATCGACTGCTCCTGGCAAAGTGATTCCTTATCTTGCTGTAGACACCCCGGCGAAAACACAAATTGGCAATTATTTAGAAGCTTTAGTCAAGTCTTTTATAACAGCTATCCAGTTAGGCATTGAAGAAGAGCAGCTCAAAATGATCGCAACCAAATGGAAAGATGCTGCCCATTTTGAGATGGTTCAAAAAAATCTACCTTTCGAAGAAACCCTTAAGGCTAAGGAATTTCTTGAGTTAACAGGAGTTCCCCTAAGCGCGTGTACAACCCCCGAAAAATTGAAAGAGGCAACGCAAAATACAAATAAAAATCCCTATGCCCAACTAGCCCTTGAAGCAGAAACAGCGCAGTTTCACATCACCTATTATCCACAACATTACTCAAGCACAGCACAGAGTTTTACCAATATGACCACCCTCAGTGGAATGACAGGAACGCCTTGGAATAGAGGTGGATTTCCATCCTCATTAGGCGATCATTGTAAATTAGATAAAGGTGTTGAGGGGAAAATGATCCAATTAATTCTCAACCGAAAAAAAGAGACAAAGGTCTACTCAGCTAACCCCAAGAACATTTTTGATCTTTTTGAGAAAATTTTAAAAGAGCATCAAAAAACACCCCGCCCCTTTATTGATGCGATATTCGACTCAGGCGCTTTGTTTCAAGGCTATTCTAACAAAGAAGTTGCCCGCGCCCTTTTAGAATTTGCCGAGAAGAACAAGCTACCTATCAAAGCCGTCCTGTTTTTCGATCAAGCTAGGGGAAAAACAGCCGCCAATCAGTTTGCCGCATTAGTCAAAAAAAATGGGCAAGAAAGCCTTATTTTTTTAGACAACACATCCGAAAAAGAGATTGCAAAAATAGGGGTGCCCAAGCACGAGAGGGCGGTTTTTCTCGATGAAAATCACACGACAGGAACCGATATACCTTTTAGGCAAAAAGCCAACGCAGTTGTCACTGTTGACCCCAACATGACACAAAGAACTCTTCTACAAACGATCATGCGATTTCGACAGCTTTTCGAGGGACAACATATCGATTTTGTTCTCCCAGCAAATCTTTTTGCCAAGAAAACGACCTCTGTAGATAGATTATATTACATTTTTCAGCTAGGGATGGCCAATCAGGCAGAGCAAAAAGCAAATGATGCGCTCCGCTCTTACAAGCAAATGATGCGAGAGGTCATCAACAACAGATACAGAGAGCACCTGCTTACTACCGTCTTTAGTGAAAGAGGATCTCTCAACTCTCAACATCTAAAAGCCATAACAAAAGTCTACAAACCCCTTGTCTTTCCTTTATTCTTGGAAAATGCGGTCGCGCAGTTTGGGGGACAAACACACGATATCGAGACAATAGCTAGCTTAGAAAGAGAAAAAAACAACCTTATTGCGCAGTTTACACAACAAATGACCCAGCTGTCGATTAACTTAGACGCCGACCTTGAGGCGATAGAAAACGAGCTCAATGCAATCATCATCAGGGCAAACAAGAACGACACGCTTTTCCCCAATACCACCTCCGCCCACACAAGCCATCTTCCTATCAATAGCGAAATACAGCAAGAAATGCAACAAGAAATGCAACAAGAAATGCAGCAAGAACTCGAGCAAGAACTCGAGCAAGAACTCGAGCAAGAAATGCAACAGTATACACAAACACAAAAGGCCCGCACCAGAGAGGAAATTGCACTAGATGATGATTCTGCTCAAGCTTTGATAACAAGCTTAATAGATAGAAAGACAATCGACCAAAACATGGGGTGTTCATTACCTAATTCGTTTATTGAGGCCGGCAATGTATTAAATTTAGGAAGATATAAGCGATTTGCCAATGCTTTTAGCCCGAATATCTTCATGACACACAATTACAGGTTATCCAAAACAGTTCCTACCACTGTCTTTCATCATGGGCAACGTCCCGCTCATCAAGTGTTAGTCGTCGAACATAATGGCAGCTATTTTTTTATCCTCCTGTCACAAAAAGAAGCGGCCTTCTTTAAAAATTTCATCAAAAATAGCTCTGAACAAAGAGACCGCGAAGAAAACATCTGGCTAAGCTCTCCAAAAGGTCGACTCTTTATTCCAACTCAACGTGGAGGAGAAGAAATTCCTTTGCCTAAAAATAAGCAAGCGATTGATCTTGCATGGATACAAATCAATATCCTTAATGGAGAACTTTCATCTATTCTAGAACTTGGACTGCTTGAAAAAACAAAGCAATGGTTAAAAGCAGGCCACACACATGATAAATTAGGTTTTTTATCGTGCCGTGTTGAAACCACCCCAATAGAAAAGCAAATTTTTTATACACAATTAAAAGAAAATCATGCATCAGATGATGTAAACGACATCAATATAGGGCGAATTCAGAGTCAAAATAGCATCGCAGCAATCTACGCCATGCAAGAACAAGACGTTGTTCATCTGACTCCTGAGCAAGTGCCGTTCATGAATCCAGAGAAGATGCGTTATTTAGTCACAAAAGAGCAAATTCAGGCTGTTCCCAATGGACTCGTCAACGACCACCTGGAAAACCACCAGCTCAACCTTCTTGCCGAAAGTCAACTCATGTCTCTTGGCGCAGAGAAGATCAGCCTCTTGCACCCCCGACAAATAAAACAGCTCCCACCTGCACAAGTGGCTGCTATCGATTTCCCCCCTGCAAAAACATTTGAGTTAAAAGACAAACAACTTTGGCATCTAACCAATCCTGCGGCCGTACGCAAAGTGACACAGCACCACCGGATCCATGAACTCAACCCGCAGCAGGTCAAAAGCCTCTCATTTAAAAACTTTATTTTTATTTCTTATTACCAACTTATCAACTGTGATGCTCCAATATACAAAAAGTTAGGCTGTTGGTTCCTTAAACATACCTACATCCCGCTCTATATCCTGATATGCGGAATTTTTGGGCCGAGAAAACCCTCAGAAGTAAATCTTTAATTTTACTCAACCTAACAAGCGCTACACTTTTGTTGATTAATTGTCTTTTTTGTGTTAAAATGACTTAAAATTTGAAATAAAACCGTCTTTTTTATGTCGAATGTTGTTCAAAATAATTCTACAACAAATCATGGCGTTCGAAACAGCTCTGAAGACCCCTTAGGGCGACCAGAAGAAAAAGAAAGACCAAGTTCACCAACTGCGTCAAAGGTCAATGGTTTAGTTAAAACCTTACCAAAATCACGACCTTTGAACCAAAACGGACACAACCCGCAGTATCATTTTAGCTTAACGCTGAAGTGCATCATCTCTTTAGTGGGAGCTGTCACTGCGGCCGCTGTTGCCTATGGACTGCGCACCTATTTACCACCTAGCTCAAAAGAGTCTTTCCATTGGAAAGAGTCCATCTGGCTAGGTCAGATTTTTTGCTGTCATTTAGTCCTTTCCTCGGTTCAGCTAGAGCTGTACCACAAGACAGCGCTTAAGGCTAAAACTGTCGCGCATCCATCGAAAAAAAACGACGCAGCTAGAGAGTCAAAGAAAGCAAAAATCGATGTGAAAAAGACCTCAATCACACCAGTGCGAAAAGGGTTGGCATGCGTGATCAGTCTCATCGCTATTCACTCTTTTTTCCTTGCGACAAGGCTCATCATTAGGGTTTTTTTGTTTTCAGAAATAAAGCACACCACTGGCTCTTCTTTATTTTCCTCTTATTCTTTTTCGAAATATAGTGTTAACAAGTCTTTGTTGAACAAGCTCGAATTCTACAATAGCAACCGTGTATGGTCTGTCGTCTTGACTCTATCCAACGCTCTACTTGCTTGGAAGCTTGTCCAGCTCTATGAAATGCGGACCTCTCATACAGCCAACAAGCTAAAACTTCACAATAATCGCGCGAATAAAAGGAAGAAAAAAGGAACCCGCGCTGTGACAGCCACGCCTAAAAAGGTGCCTTCTGAAAAAATGCCTTCCAAACAACCTAAACCCCAGAAAGGTTATCTAGCCTACCCTCCAACAGGGTGACCATCTACCACCGATCGCACTTCAACTAGCTCAAGCAAGGGGCTCCCTTTGTCTCTTTTGGTGGTACAAAATGTCTCTTTAAAGGCATACTCTCTTCTTAAGCATCAGTGCACACTATCCCATTTGGACACGATGGATCTACTTGTTATTGGTACCGGATATGTCGGTCTCGTCACGGGGGCCTGTTTTGCTGAAATGGGGCATGCGGTCACATGTCTCGACGTCGATCAACAAAAAATAGCAAAACTCAAGCGCGGTGAACCCCCTTTTTTCGAGCCCGGCTTGTCGGAACTGATTGCAAGTAACCAACAACAGCATCGCCTGGCGTTTACAGACAACTATAGCGCGGGGCTTGCGCGCGCTGAGGTCTGCTTTATCGCCGTTGGAACTCCCTCTCTACCCGACGGTTCAGCCGATCTAACGCAAGTCGAAGCTGCGCTCGCCGCTCTTGCCGATCACATGACGCGCCCTATCACACTGATCATGAAATCAACGGTGCCGGTAGGTACCAATCGCGCATTCAAACGGCGCCTGCGTGCGGCTCTCGATGCACGCGACCCCACGTTAACTTTTGACTTGCTCTCTATCCCCGAGTTTCTCAAAGAGGGCTCGGCTATTGAAGATTGTATGAAACCCGACCGCGTCATTGTGGGGAGCGACAACGAGCGGGCGACAAACGTTGCACGAACGCTTTACGCCCCGTTTACGCTGAATCGCGACCGCCTTATGATTATGAGCTTTGAATCTGCTGAGCTCACAAAATATGCGTCTAATGCGATGCTCGCGATGCGGATCTCGTTTATGAATGAAATGGCACTCCTTGCTGAAGCCGTCGGTGCAGATATTAACGAAATCCGACAGGGAATGAGCGCTGATCACCGTATCGGGTACCAGTTTTTATACGCCGGCGCAGGCTATGGCGGGTCGTGCTTCCCCAAAGATTTGCGTGCCCTTCAAGCAATAGCAACGCGCTACCAGTGCAGTAGTTCGTTGGTTGCTGCCACAGAAGAGGTCAATCAACGGCAAAAAGCTCGATTAGCGCACAAGGTGATCGATTATTTCTCAACACGAGGCGGCCTGCGAGGTAAAACACTCGCTTTATGGGGCCTTGCCTATAAGCCTAATACCGATGATGTACGCGAGTCGCCAGCCCTTGTCCTGATTGAAACTTTTCAAGAAAAAGGGGCCTCGCTGCGCCTTTACGATCCACTGGCGATGGAGAATGCAAAAAAGCACCTTGCTTCATTTAACCGCCTCTTTTTTTGCGCTTCTGAGTATCACGCTGCGCAGAATGCCGATGCCATTATTCTCGTGACTGAGTGGAAGCAGTTCCGGTTTGTCAATTTTTCGACACTTCTCACCTCGATGCGAGGCTGCGCTTTTTTCGACGGGCGGAATCAATACAAACCTCAGGAAATGGCCGTCAAAGGCTTTGATTACTTCGGCATTGGAACAGCGCCGACCTCAGCTGATTTACTGCGAAAACTCCGGTTTCTACATCAAAAACAAGCACATAGTTATGCCTCTTCCCCCCTTTGCCACCCAGATCCTTTCCTCGATTGAACAAGCACTTGCTGCTGCTATTCCTCGACCTGTTGGCCCTCAAGAGCCGCTGTTTGCTGCTGCGCGCTATGCCTTACTTGCTCCGGGAAAAAGACTCCGTCCTTTGATGTTTCTTACCCTTCTTCACGACTGCCATGTCCCGCTCGATCCTACCCTGCCCATTGCGGCTGCGCTCGAGTGTATCCACACCTACTCGCTCATTCATGATGATCTTCCCTGCATGGATGATGACAACACAAGGCGAGGCCAACCGACGGTACATAAAGTCTACGGCGAGGCACATGCTTTGCTCACGGGAGATTATTTACTTACCCGCGCTTTTGAGTTGATCGCTCAAGCTCAGCAATGCCCAGCTGATGCCCTTTTAAAGGCGATGCGGATCCTCGCCACGCGAGCTGGCGCTTGTGGTATGATTGGAGGTCAAGCCCTCGATATCCACTTAACGGCTGCAACACAAACATCAACGGCCCTTGATCAAATGCACCGATGGAAAACCGGCGCGCTGTTCGCTGCCGCGTGTGAAATGGCCCTCGTCCTTGCGCAGGAAAGTGAGGCTCTTTGTGCTCGCCTTGCCACTTTTGGCGAGCAGTTTGGCCTCGCCTTTCAAATTGCCAATGACCTTGCCGACACTTCGCCTGACCGAAAACAAAAGGCGAACTTCGCCTCTTACTATACCCTTGATCAAGTGCACGCCCTCAAACAAGAGCATATTAAGCGCGCGTGCGCCGAACTTGCACCTGTTGCCGCTCGCTTTCCCCACTTTCACGCTTTGGTCGATGCATTACACAAAACTTTTGACACGTCCCACAGCCAGAACTTCTTTGCTCGCTAATCCACGCTTTGCTAAAATCGAGCCTATTTTGAATATAGCAAAGGAATGCGCACATGATGGATTTAACGCCCCGTTACCAAGTAGGCGACCGCTATCTTGACTTTACCGTTAAGGCGGCGACGGCTATAGACGAACTCCAACTTGTTTTATACGAGTTTATCCATAACCCGACAGGGGCTGAGGTGATCCACCTCGCTAACGACGACAAGGAAAACCTTTTTTGTCTTTCTTTTCGCACCCTTCCGACCGACTCGACAGGGGTGGCGCATATTTTGGAGCACACTGTCCTTTGTGGGTCAAAAAAATTTCCCGTCAAAGATCCCTTCTTTTCGATGATCAGGCGGAGCTTAAATACGTTTATGAATGCGATGACCGGCCAAGATACGACATTTTATCCGGCCGCTTCTCAAGTTGAAGCTGATTTTTACAACTTGCTCGATGTTTACCTCGACGCTGTCTTTTTTCCTAAGCTCGACAGGTTGAGCTTTCTTCAAGAGGGGCACCGTTTAGAATTTGCAACGCCTGGCGATCCCCATTCACCTCTTGTCTTCAAGGGGATTGTCTTTAATGAAATGAAAGGGAGTTTGTCTAACCCCGAAAGTCGCCTTTGGCATGCTATCCTCGGTGCGCTCACTCCCGATCTAACCTATGCTTTTAATTCTGGCGGCGATCCCGCCGAGATCCCCAACTTGACGTATGAAGGGCTCAAAGCTTTTCATCAAACGCACTACCACCCTAGCCGGTGCCTTTTTTTCTTTTACGGCAACCTCTCTTCCGAAAAACACCTCTCTTTCATCGAAGAGCGGGTCCTCAAAAAGAGCGAAAAAAAAGAGCCTCTTGCCCCGATAAAAAAGCAGCCTAGATTCGACCGACCACACAGCCGCGTTGCTTTTTACCCTTTTGAAGGGGAATCAAAAAAAAATACAACCTTTTTGACCTACAGTTGGCTGACTTTGCCTGTTGAAAAGCAAGAAGAAGTCCTCGCTTTGACACTTCTCGACTCGATGTTGATGGAAACAGATGCCTCTCCACTCAAACGGGCACTGCTCGGGTCAAAACTCTGCACACAAGTAGACAGCTACCTCGACACAGAGATGAGCGAAGTTCCCTACTCGATCGTCTGCAAAGGGTGCGAAAGCGCTGACCAAAAAGAGGTGCAAGAGCTCCTTTTTGCTACCTTGCGCGCCTGTGCAAATGAGGGCTTTTCCCCAGCCATCATCGATGCAGCGCTGCACCAACTTTCTTTTAGCCGTCTTGAAATCACGCGCGATCACGGCCCCTTTGGGTTGACCTTATTTGGCCGCGCTGGTTTTGCAAAGCAACATGGCTGCTCTGTTCAACAAGCGCTTAGTACCGAGCAGATGCTGTCAAACCTGAAAGAAAAAGGGCGCGATCCGACCTACTTTTCAGCTCTTTTAACCAAATATTTTCTCACCAACCCCCATTTCGTCGCATTAGCACTTGTTCCAGATCACTCTCTTGCCGACGAAGAAAAAAAGCGCGAGCGCGAGCGCCTTGGGGCAGTTCAAAAAGACCTGTCGGCGCGCGCGCGCCAAACCATCTTAGACGATACGCTAGCTCTTCAAAAATACCAGCAGAAAACAGAGCGCCAATCTCTCGACTGTCTCCCCTGTATCACTCTGGCTGAAGTTCCCAAAGAGCCCCCCCACTTTCCCTTGCGTAGAGAACAAGCAAACCCTTTCACACTTTTTCACCACAATGTGTTCACCAACCACATTATCTATGCCGATCTCACCTTTGACCTTCCACAGATAGCATGGGAAGACCTTCCCTACCTTCAACTTTTCACCACCCTCATTTCAGAACTTGGGATAGGGGGACGCACATACCAAGACACCCTCAACTATATCAACGCCCACCTCGGCGATTTTAGCGCTGAGATCCACCTGCACCCGGCAGCACTCGATGGCGAAAAGCTCTCTCCTTCGTTCAGCTTGCGAGGCAAAGCGCTTTTAGGCAAGCAAGACAAACTCTTTGCCCTTTTCCGCGACAGCTGCCACAAGATCGACTTAAGTGACAAAGAGCGGTTGCACCAACTCATTTTGCAACTCCATACAGCTCAACAAACTAAAATCAACAAACACGCGCTTCACTACGCAGCTCATCTCGCTGTGAGCGGTTTTTCGACCGTCGGGGCAATTGGGCAAGCGTGGGGCGGTTTGCCCTATTTTCACTTTATTCAAGACCTCGCTACCCACTTTCCCGCTCGTTTCCCGCTACTTGTCGAGAAATTTGAAACGCTTTTTGCCCTCCTTTTTCACGGCCATCAACCTCAGTTAATTCTCAGTTGCGCAGACGAAGATAAAGAGGTGATGAAAAAAGCCCACTTTTACGGCCTTGGCGACGTGCCGACCTCACCTTCATTGACACCTTGGCCGGCGTCGCTGAGCCATTCTCTTCATCACCCAGAGTCTCAGGGAAGGATCATTGCGTCACCGGTCGCCTTTTCAGCACTCGGTTTTTCTGTTCACAAGGGGTTCCACTCGCACACCGCCCCTTTAATGCTGGCGTCCTACCTTTTTGAAAATACCCTTCTCCATGCGCAAATCCGCGAGCAAGGAGGCGCTTATGGCGCCGGTGCCCACTACCGCCCAGCGCCAGGCCATCTTTACTTTTACGCTTACCGCGACCCCCATATTGCAGCGACTTTGGCGACCTTCCGCAAAAGTATTGATGCCGTCGCCGAAGGGAACTTTACTGAGCGCGATTTAGATGAGGCAAAGCTCAACCTCATTCAAGATAGCGACACCCCCATCTCGCCTGGCAACCGAGCGTGGGTAACTTACTGTCGCGAGCGCGAAGGCAAAACCTTAGCTTTACGCCAAAGCTTTCGCCAAGCTGTTTTAACGACCGACAAAGAAAGTCTGTGTGCTGCTGTGCGCACCCACCTTAGTGGCCAAAAAGACAAGGGTGTTGCCGTCGCATTTGCCGACGAAGCGCTCCTGTCGAGCGAACTTCCAACATGGCCTCTTTACCCGATTTGACAAACTCGATCGATCGCGCTCTTTGGCGCACTCCATCTTATTTTTTTTGTTGTAATTTCCTCTGCCCTCTTTCTATACTGAGGAACTTATCTACCGATCATGCTTCAAGAAGCGGGAAGTTTACCACGGTCGACGCTCCAGGCTTTTCACTGGCAATCCAGCCGGTGCAAAAAAGGGAGATGATGGCAAAGGCAACTACCCGATTCTCGAATCGCGATTGATACATTCACCCTGAATCTTTTAGGCGAGGTTATATTGGCTATGCGTGGTTTCGTTTCTCTTCTCTGGACTGTAAGCGTTCTTTTTTCCCCTCTGCTGCTCGGCAGTGTTGAGGGAACGTTAGCGCTGCGCTCTCCTTCGCAGGGCAAAAAATCAGCAAGCATTGGCAAAGCTTTTTCAAAGCCTTTTATCGAAGCCGCAGAAGCGGCAATCCCCGCCGTCGTTTCCATTGAAGCTGAAGGGGGGCTCAACTACAATCAGCCCGATCCACGAGATATGTTTAGCGACGACTTTTTTCGCCGCTTTTTCGGTGGCCCTCCCCAAAGACAACGCCGCCCAAAAATGAGCCAAGGCTCCGGGTTTA
>CAYTIT010000007.1:0-16230 GCA_964437975.1 uncultured bacterium | reverse complement strand
TTGCGAGCCAAAGCCTCGTTTGTCAACGTTTCCAAAGTCGATCCCGACTTTGAGACAACAACGACAAGTGTTTTTGCTAAGTCAAGCTTTTGAAATACCATAGCGGCATCATCGGAATCAATATTCGAAACAAAGTGTACACGGCGATTCGGCTTGCTAAAAGCTTTCAAAGCGAGGTAGATCGCCTTGGGCCCTAGCTCTGACCCTCCAATTCCGATCTGAACAAGGTCGGTGAACTCTTGCTTTTCAAGCTCATCTAAAAAGTTTTTGAGTTTTTCTAGTTCTGCGTACGCGAGATCGGTGGCTTCTTTCGCAACTGGGCTTTCTACTCTAGCATCGAAAAAATCGCGCATTGCCGTGTGTAGCACCGAACGCTCTTCACTTTCACATCCTTCGATCTTATTCATCACAGCCCCTTCTTGCAACGCACGCATCTTAACGACAGCATGCGCCTCTTCGGCCATGTCGCCCAATGCAGCGAGCACCTCCTCAGAGATCCGCTCAGTGCCATAAAGGAGCTTCATGCCAAGGCTTTCTTCTGTTAGCTGCTCGATCCGTTTAGGAGTTAAAATCCCCGCTTTGGTCAAATCAATGGGATGTGTTGCCAACTTCTTGAGCTTTTTCACAGCTGCATATTCTTGAAATGCGGTCATACAGGCTTCCTGTTATCTACACTATTTGTCTACCGATCGTGATGCAAGAAGCGGGAAGGGTGCCAGGGCCAACGCTCCAAGTTGTCACTGGCGATGCAGCCAGTCGACAAGAGGGAGATGATGGCAAAGGTAACAACCTGATTCTTGCATCACGATCGGTATCTAAAATAAGTAAGTTGCACCCTCTTCGATTCCTTGAAGAAAGTCGAGGAGCTTACGCTGTCACATTGGGGTCCCAAGCAATCTGACAGAGGCCATTCCCACTCATCCTATACAAGGTGCTTTTTCATCTCAATCCCCCTTATACTCGCAAAGCCACTTTTTTTCTTTGCCTTTCATCTCCAGGGCGATTGCCTATCAATTTCTTGAGAAATTGATAGGCAATCGCCCTACGTTCACCTCTTAGAAGGTTGTATCTAAAAGCCAAAACCATTAAAATGCCTTCTTCTCTTTCAGAAGATCGGGGCATAGCGCAGTTTGGCTAGCGCGTCTGCTTTGGGAGCAGAAGGTCGGGGGTTCAAATCCCTCTGCCCCGAAATCTTTAGTCAGCTGCAAAGCTCCATTGTTCGACAATATATTGAACAGCCAAGAGACATTGTCTGAGCGCTACATCCTCCACCTGAAGGACTGACAATGACCCATAAGTCATTTCAGATGGATTCATAGAATACAACGCGGATATCAAGGCGAGTTTTTCCCATCCACGCCCTATGTATGTCATTCCGGGCTCTTTATCGCTTTTTCTTCCTCGTAAAGTAACACTCTAGCGCCTCTCACTCGCTGCGTTTTAGAATCTTTTCGCTTGTTGTTTCAGGTTCCGTTCGGTTGATCCACACGATCCATAGCAACCTGATTGCTATGATGCTTTTTAGAGGAACCTTATTCTCTGTCATGAGCATCGTATGCTGAGCCTCCCCATGGATAAATCCAGGGGGCTTTAAGAACAAACAGGCTGTCTCTCTCTAGCTCTCGGAATAGAAGTTTCCTTCTTCCCTACAACATCTATAGCCCAGGCAACTTTCATGTTCTCTTTAGCGTGCGACAGGCTCTGTCTCTGGCCAAGGCCAAAGCTGGCAAGCCTTGACTTGCCAATCGCCTGTTTTTTTAGCTTCGACATCGCACGCTGTAGCAGCGGCTGCGCAGCCACCCAAGCCTTTTTGGCTTGGGAAATGTCGAGCGTATCTTTGTTCACATGACTCGCAAGATAGGCGCTGAATACGTCCCTTTGGGCTGAAGCTCCACATGGACAATGATGCCATCTTTCCACTTTTGATAATATCCAGGTCAAGGCAACAACCCGCTCTTTGAATCGCGAGCGGTAGCGCGCTGCTGGCCGCCAGAAAGAACCCTCTCGATTCAAACTCTCGCTGAATGAGAGAAATATCTCATTCTCAGCCGCCCGACAGGACGAGTTGCCGCGTGTTTTTTCTTATTCTTTTCGCACAATGAAGCGCGCGCCCTCTCCACGAAGAACAAGGACAGACGCTCCCTTTTTGATGTAGCCCCCCTCTGAAACCGCCTGGTGCCATTTCCCTTCAATCTCGATGCGCCCTGCAGGTGTGAGCGGCGTGACAGCTGTCCCCTTTTTTCCAATCATGGCGCAGTCAAAAGAAGAAGCTTGATACCCCTCTTGGCTCCCCGTCGCATAAAAGGTGTTTCTCGCACCGCTTTTTTTAATTTTCCAAAGAGCCAGCCGAAATGTTCCAACACAGACTAGGATCAACGCCGCAACATAGAGAAAAGACCCTACGACGGCGCCAAAGCGCCAAAAAAAAAGGGCAGCTGATGTCACAACCAATACCCCTCCTGCAACGCCGAGAATCCCCCCAGGGACAAAAAACTCGAGATAAAAAAAAAGCAACCCAGCAAGCGCAAGGGCCAACACAATGGCAATAGAGAGAATCATAAACTACTCCGCTTTATCCTTCACCTCGCGTACAACGACTTTGCTCCCTTCGACCCGTACCACTTCGACAGCGACATAGGCCTCGAGGTAATTGCCCTGCGTAATCGCATCGAACAGGTTATCTCCAATATGGACTTTCCCCGAAGGGCGCAGCGGCGTGACTGTTTCGCCAAGCTCGCCGAGGTCGGGCATTTCTTCGCGGGGAATACCCGCTTGATATCCCGCTTTCTTTTCTTGCTCTCCCTGCAAAACAAGCCGTGAAAAGCGAAAAAAGCGGTGAGAAAAAAAGTAAGCCAACGCGGCAATCACTCCGACAGCAACCAGGAGCGAACTGCATAGCCAAGCAAGTCGTTTAAAAAAATCGACCCCAACCAAAGTGAATGTTCCCGATTCAAAAAGAGTTAAATCATTTAAGCTCGGCAACATTAAAGCAAAGAGGCCGATAACGGTCAAAACAATTCCCAACATTCCGACTACACCAAACCCTGGAATAATAAACAGCTCAACGGCAAGTAGGATGATCCCGGCAAAGAGAATAATGACTTCGAGCCAATGGATCGCTTCGCTGGCAAAGCTAGAAAGCAAAATGAGGCCAAGACATGCGAGCGCAATCGATCCCGGCACCCCAAAACCAGGGCTGTTAATTTCAATGTAAAACCCGACAATTAATCCAATGAGGAGGAGTCCTGCCACTGCCGGGTGGGCGAGAAAAGAAAAGAAGCCAAGCCGCCAATCGCTGTAGCTAATGATTTCTGCACCTGGAATTGCCGCCAAATAGGGCTCTTGAAAGGCCAAGCTTTTGGTCGCGGGCCACCGCCCCTCTTCTCGCTCTTCTTTGGTGATTGGATCGAGCCGTAGCAATGGCACGGCGAAGTCGGCAACACCAAAAGCGATGAGCTGTTTGGCATCTAAGGTCAGCAGCTTCCCTTTGGTGGTGATGATTGTGTCGGGATTGGGTCCCTCGGTGCGGATCGCACTTTCGTCTTGCAACGCGATAAATTCGTGGTCGCGAAGGACAACAATGAGGTCTTTGTCAACCATCGCCTGGGCGACCAGTGGATTGCGCCCATAAAAGTTTGCTAGATTCGTAAACTCTGTGCGGAGCACCGAATTCACTTTTTCTGGTGCTGGTTGCATCCCCCCTTCTTGAGTCGAAAACACCGGTTCGGCAGCGCCCATCGACGCCGTCGGCACGACCCCAATAAAGCGCGCGCTGTAAGCGAGCATCGCTCCAGCCGAAATTGCCCAGTTATCGATGAAAGCAATCACCGGAATGTTGTCGTTGACCGCACTTTTCTGCAACAAATCAACAATTTTAAGTGCAGATAAGACCTCTCCTCCTGGCGTATTCAACCGCAATAACACGCCAATCACTCCTTCTTTTTTGTAATGTTCAAGGGCAAATTTGACATAGAGAAAGGTTGTTTGATCAATGGCGCGGTCGCGGTCGATGTTTAAATAGCCAATGAGATTTTTTCCCGTCGGGCGGTAGGGAAGATAGTGTTGAAACACCTCGCTCACTGACGCCGCACCGACTCGCCTTTCGTGCACATAAAAAGCGTGCTCTCTAAAGGCTTCATCATCGACGACATCAGCCGACCCGATCAGTTGAAGCGCTTCTAACCCTTCTCGGTTGAGGATGAGTGGATCGCCCCCTAGGCCCCCTTTGTGAAGCAACGCAGGCTTTTCAAAGTGGCTGATCGCGACCTGATACGAGGGGTCGATCATTGCATGAGCTAATTGACGCAGCGTCGCTGCGCGCTTTTCTTCACAGGCAATGAGCTGTTGCACTGTTTCGGCAAGGACCTGCGTCTCACGCACGCTTTGCCTATAGGCGACATCGCCCCATGCAACAAGAGGGGTGACCATTAACCGGTCAGCTAAAAAGGGGAAAATAGCCGCTGCGCCTACTGCCTTTCCTTGAATATAGACTGTGATAGCTTTGCCTTGTGCGATCTTCCATTCGACAAGTTCTTGCGCAAAACAAAGGGCCCCTTGCAAGTCGCCAAACGACGAGTTGACGCAAAGCGCCACTTCGCGCCCCTCTTTCCCAACTTGCTTTAACACTTCTCTAGCTACAGAAAACGCCTCCCGGTCGAGGTATCCCTGCAACGCAATCACTTTGCCGTGAAGAGCCAAAGGAGCCATCAAAAAAAAAGCAACGCAACCTGCCGCGTTAAAACATTTCAATAAAGGCCAAAATCGCATCGCGCGTCCACGTTAAATGCTCTTCTGTATGAGCCATTGATACGAAGCACGCCTCATAAGGAGAGGGGGGGAAATAAATACCCCGGCTTAGTAGGAACGAAAAAAACTCTCGAAATCGCCTCTTATTTACCTTCTTAACATCTTCAAAGCTGCGAACCGACCGGACACCCCAAAAAATAGAAAACATCGCGCCAACCTGATGGACGCAAGCTTCGAGCTTGCGGTCTTCGATTTCGGCGCGCACCGGATCGGTGATCAAGCGGGTTTTATGGATCAGCTCCCGATAAACACCTTCGCGGCGCGCTTCTTGCAACGTGGCAAGCCCGATGCTCATCGCAAGGGGGTTTCCCGACAGCGTACCCGCTTGGTACACTTGTCCCATCGGAGCGAGCATCTCCATGACCTCTTTGCGCCCGCCAACAGCTGCTACAGGCATCCCACCGCCGATGATCTTGCCCAAGCAGGTCAAATCGGGATCGATTCCATAATCGTGTTGCGCTCCCCCAAAACGGAGGCGAAATCCCGACATGACTTCATCGAAAATCAAAAAAGCCCCCATTTTTTCGGTTTCATACCGCAACATATCCAGCCAATTTCTCTCGGCGGCAATCACCCCCATGTTTCCCGCAACCGGTTCGACAATCACTGCGGCAATCAGCGACGAGTAATAGGGGTCGCGCAGGAGTTTCTTGACCTCTTCTTCATCATTATAAGCGAGGGAAAGGGTGTGGCTCACGACGCTCAAAGGAAGGCCTTGCGACATCGCCTCGCTTTGAAGCTCGCTTGCTCCGGATCCCGCTTTAACCAAAAAGGGATCGGCATGACCGTGGTAATTCCCATCGAACTTGACAATCAACGGACGTCGCGTCGCTGCACGCGCTAACCGCACCGCTGTCATCGCCGCCTCTGTTCCCGACGAGACAAAGCGGAGCCGATCGATTGATTCAAAAGGACCCGAAACCAACGAGGCGATCTCACCTTCAAGCGAGGTGCTGACACCGAATCCAACTCCCCGCCTTAATTGCTCTTCACCTGCTCGGACGATGCGAGGGTGCGCATGACCGAGCAAAAGCGATCCAAAGCTCATGCAGTAGTCGATATACTCTTTCCCTTCGACGTCGTACATGCAATCGCCTATGCCCCGCTCGACGACGATAGGATCGACGCCAAGCCCTGAAAATGCGCGGACAGGAGAGTTAACCCCACCCGGCAAAATCTGGCACAGCTGCTCAAAAAGGGTGCGGTTGTTGCTTGTTATCTGGTCCATCTTTTACTCTCCTTAATCTATTTTCAAGCCCTTGCCACACGCTACTCGACATCTTAGCGACAAAAAAGCAGTTTGCCGTGTTCAGGCAAAACGATTAAAAAAATATTTTACAACCTAACGCCAATTCAAAAGGGCAAAAGCGAAGTTAAAAAATATTTTTCTTGTCGTCAACCCTTTTTCGCTTGGTCGGTGCAAAAAAAAGATTATATACACAAGCCAACGGCCGACCTCTTTTTGCGAACAACCCAAAATAATTTCATTGAAAACAAATAATGAATCTGATAAAATCTATGAAAGAATAATTAACTGATACCACTTTCAAAATATGTGGAGGCATTTAGCTTATGTCCGATTTAAACCCAACCACTTTTTACGGCTTCAAAATAAAAGGGTACGACGAGTACCAACACACAAAAATGAAAAGCTGTCTAACCAACGTTCGAACATATAGAGCAGACCAAGACCTTTGCACTCAAATTTTAAACGCGATCAAAGCCCATAAAAAAGGGGGCAAGCCTCTGAACCTTCTCCGTCATAAAAAAGATTTGGAACACTTGGATCGTCACTATAATTTGCCCGCAGCGCTCAAGAACGGCTGCATTGACAAACCCCCCATTCAGAACGAAACCGATTTTAACCACGCTCTTAACTACCTTCTTGAAATAAAAAAAGAGAACGCGCCTTATTCGATGGAACAACAACTCGTGATTTTAAAAGCGCTTCTCGAATACGAAGCCAAGAAAATAAGTCCTAAGGAAGTGTAGTCTATGAGCGCGATTCAACCCTCTCATCGCCCCCCCCTTGAGGTGGCTCATGCGCGTCATGAACCGAAACCTACTGCGAAGAAAGCCGAAGCAGAGGCTCTGATCGAGCAGGCTCTTGCAGCTTTACTAAAAGCTAGATCAACCAAGCCTCGCCCTGCCCCTCAACCAGATAGCGACTTAGCTCGCCGTCTTGGCGAAGCAAGCGATCACATTGACAAGTGTTTTAGCGACCTCTTTCAACCAGATACAATTGAAGCTGTTTCAAAATCGGATATCGCGACGATTTATAACTACCTCGACAGCAACCCCTTTTTATCAACTGACAAAGAACCTAGTTTATGGTACAAGTACTTTCAATCTATTGAGCGCAACGTGAGTGAACTCGACGCAGATGGTTTGATGAAAGATCTTGTCGGTACGGTCCGTAATATGATAACGTTTATTCGATCTGGAACCCGGCTCGACGACTTACATCACGAAGAAGCTCAAAAAAAATACTATGGCGCTTTATACTATACAACGATGGTTTTTAGGTTTCTAGAAACCCACCCCGAAATCGCTCAAAAAGTTGTCAAAGATTTATAACCACTAAGAGGAGAGAATGGTCACTAACTTAGATAACACGGTTCAACGCAACGAGCCTACCCTACCAATAAACAATGTGTCTAACCGCAATGAGACAGAAGAAGCAACCCGCCAATTATTAGACGAGGTGATCACAAAGTGGGTGGACGAGAATCCCCACACCGCTAATAAAGCAACAAAAGACCATTTGCACTCCTACATCAACAAGGTCAAAAGTTTAGAAAAGGCTCAGCCTGACAACCTTCCCTCTATAGACCTTTCTCGCCTTAGCGAAGATGATAAAGAGCTATTGAAAGATGGGCTAAATAATTTAAAAGTGAAAATGAAAAATCTAGCCGAAGGTGAAAGCATGAAGCTAAACTTTGATATAACAACCTACCTTACTGTCGTTAAAATTTTGAGCGATATCATCGGCCAGCACCTAGATCACCTAAAGACATTGTCTAACAACCAAATCCCACGCTAAGCTAAGGAGAGATCATGAACCCTCACGTCCATTCCCATCCGACTCAGCCCAGCGATCCCTTTAGCGCGAATTTTTTGCATCGCAGTGAGGGGCACGACCTCGCATCCGCCCATCCACCCAAACAAAATTTAACGCTTGCTTTGAATGCCTTTCATAAGGATCTCCTTGAATTTGTCAACCTTTGCAACGGTTTACTCGTTAGCGATGTTAAAAAAGAGCTCAAAACCAGAAAAAAAAACCATCAAAAATACACCAAACTCCAAACAAAAATCCGTCGTAATCAGAAAGAGATAGAAAAAAAAGCTCCCTCGAATCAAAAGGCGAAAAACACCCTCAATTCAGCCATGCAAGCGATCCAATTATTTAGCTTTGCCAATCACTTTGCTGGAACCGCACGCCAAGAAGGAGGTCTAAAAAACTACCTTGCACTGGGAGCCAATACCATGTTGACGGTTCCAACTTTAGCGTCATTGTTCAAATCATTGCTCGGAGAAAAATATGGCGCCTTTCTTCCTGAGCTAACCATGTTTAAAAACAATCAGTTCCTTACGACAACCATGTTTTTAGCAGCGCAATTTTGTTTGAATCAAGCAGGCTTAAACTTAAGCGAAGGGATGCTACCTATCAGCCCCTATTTACACAGCCTTTTGGGCGTCACGCAAATAGGTATCAAGTGTCTTTCCTATTACTTTGAAGATAAAAAATTACAATTCCAAGCAGAGCTCGCCAAGTTTCAAGCGGAAAACACGTCTCTAACCAATCAGCTTGATGAGGTCAAGGATTCGTTCAAGGGGGGAACCCCGCTAGATAAAAACAATAAATATTTCCTTGAGTTTCTGAAACAGATTTCCAAAGGTCAAAGAGATATAAGTTCAGCGATCGAAAGGATCCTTGCACAAAAAGTATAATCAGCCGGCAGCTCAACAAACGCGCTGCGTCGGCTCTTAAAAAAAAGGAAGGTTGTATGCCATCTACTCAGTCAGTTTCAAGCAATCTGTGGAAAAGTTACGCAGATCACACCACCAAGCCCACCTTAAAAAACCCTGGCAAAGAGGGCGAGGGGAATCTCTTGATCATGTGCTATAAGTTTTCAACGACTTTAAAAGGGATGTTCGATGAAATGTTAAACATCGCTTCTCGTGATAGCGATGAGAATAAAAAGAAACAAAAAGGTGCTTCAAATCAACTTAAAAGAAGCCAAGAAACTTCTGCAGAAAGCTTTAAGCAACAACGGACGCTCTCTACGCTCAATGTCCTTGCCTTTGGCGCCTCCTTCATCGCTAAATCAATAACGCCTTCACATAGTAGTCTTCAGGTGGCTCATCAACAAGGCCTGCAGCTTGTTAATAACAATCCTGTATGGACAACAAGTCATAAGGTCAACCTAGGAAGTGAGATCACCCATGATCTGGCCGACAAGTTCTTTAAGTCCATCATAGATACTCATGGACAAGAAAAGTCAACAAAAGATCAAGCTACCATTGAAAGCAAGAGAAGTGAGACAGAGCTCCTTAAAGGCGTTGGCAGCGAAATCGCAGCCACCAAGCAAGGTGTTCAATCAGATGCAGGCGGGTTTAAAAACTCTGTACCTCAACTCTTTGATAAAGCCTCTGGCTTATTCACCGCTGGGTGTAGGAAGTAACAACCATTATCCTCTCAGGAGATGATGACGATTATCGTTCTTATGGGTGTTGCCGGATCGGGGAAAACAACGGTTGGGCAAGCCCTGGCAACGCACCTAGGGTGGGAGTTTCTTGAAGGCGACCAACTTCACTCGCCTGAAAACCGCGCAAAGATGGCGCGCGGCCAACCCCTTTCTGATGACGAGCGCAAGCCTTGGCTTCTCGCCCTAGCGACCCATATCCGCTCCCACTTAAGGCGAAAAAGCCCTCTTATCGTCGCGTGTTCGGCGCTTAAGGCGTCGTACCGCGCCCTCGTCCTTTTATCTGCCGACGTCAAGCTCGTTTACTTGCGCGCCGATCAAAAGTTGATCGAAGAGCGCCTTCAAAACCGAACCGACCATTTCTTCTCGCCGCAGCTGATTGCAAGCCAGTTTGCAACGCTTGAAGAGCCAAAAGAGGCCTTGACCCTTTCAAGTTGCGCCCCGTTACCCGATCTTGTCGCCGCGATCTGCACCCACTTCGGGTTAGACTGATCCCGAGCGGTAGCTTTTTGAAAAATTATCTCCACATGTGCACCACACGTTTGTATTTTGAAAGGGAATGAGTATACAATGCAAAAAAAAGTAGCGTCTTACCGTGCGTTTTCTACTCAGCAAGTTTCACTTTCTTATATCGACTGGCGAATATGTTTCGCTTGTTTGGGGCGTGATCTTTGCCGCGTTAAAAAAACCACCTAAATGGCCCCTCATTCGCCAGCAGCTCTATAGCATCGGCGTCCTTTCTCTTCCCGTTGTCGCCATGACCGGGTTTTCAACTGGTTTAGTTCTCGCCGCGCAGTCTTTTTTCCAACTGAGCGATAAAGGGCTTGCCGGAACAACGGGGTTGATGGTGGGCAAAGCGATGATGACTGAACTGGGCCCTGTCCTCACCGCTTTTATGGTAACAGGTAGGGTCGGAGCTGCGATGTGCGCTGAACTCGGGACAATGCGGGTCACCGAGCAAATCGACGCCTTAGAAACAATGGCCATCAATCCCCACCGCTACTTAATTGCGCCCCGTTTTCTCGCGGGAATTTTGATGATGCCCTTGCTCACGATTTTCAGTATCTTTATGGGCATTTTCGGTGGCTACTTAATCTCTGTCTTTTACTTTGGCATGCCACCCACTGCCTACTTCGACCCGATGCCGGTTTACATCACCAACTTCGACTTGTTGACAGGAGTGGCCAAAGCAACGGTATTTGGCGTTCTAATTGTGACAATTTCCTGTTATAAAGGGTTGATGACTTCTGGGGGTGCTGAAGGGGTCGGGCGAGCGACAACGACAAGTGTTGTGGTTTGCTACACCTATATTCTGATCGCAAATTTTTTGATTACGATTGGCTTGAATGTACTACGGACAGCTACGGGGTGGTTTTCATGATCGAGATACGCGATTTATGGAAAACCTTTCGCTCACACGCCGTCCTAAAAGGGCTCTCTTTACGCGTTGAGCAAGGAGAAACACTTGTCATTTTAGGCCGCTCTGGTGTCGGGAAAAGTGTATTGCTCAAGCATATTATCGGGATTTCCCAAGCAGATCGCGGCTCGATTGAAGTCGACGGCCAGTGCATTTCAGCGCTAAAAGGCGAAGAGCGCTATAAAGCAACCCGCAACATGGGCATGCTCTTTCAAGGAGCGGCCCTGTTTGACTCGATGACGATTGCTGAGAATACCGCTTTTTACTTGCGCGAGCACGGCAATCCGACGACGGGAAAAAGGTACACCAAAAGTGAGCTGAAAGATCGGGTCGATCACGCACTTGACATGGTCGACCTCGCCGGAACACAAGATAAAATGCCTTCTGAGCTTTCAGGAGGGATGCGCAAGCGCGCCGGCCTTGCCCGCCTTCTTGTTTACCGCCCGCGCTACTTGCTTTACGACGAGCCGACAACCGGACTTGATCCGATCACAGCCATGCAAATCAACGAACTCCTTGTTAAAATGCAACAAGAGTTACAAGCGACGAGCATTGTTGTCACACACGATATTATTTCTGCTCTTTATGTCGGCGACCGCCTTGCTCTTCACAAAGAAGGGAAAATTGCCTATATAGATAAACCAGACGCGTTTATGAAAATCGACGACCCAATCATCGACTTTTTACGCCGCACCTTGTCAGAAGACCCCCGCTCATTTAGGAGAAAAGCTCATGGTTGATTACATGAAGAACATGCTCATCGGCCTTTTTGTCCTCGTTGCCTGTTCACTCACTGTGGGAATGATTCTTTTTCTCGAACCTAGCGTCGGCGACGGTAAAGAGGTGTTGATCGTCCGCTTTTCAAATATCAATGGCATCTCGATCGGAACGCGTGTCATGTTTGCTGGAAAACCCGTTGGCGAAGTGACTGCAATCGAACAGATCGCCGAGGCGCGCGAACAACCAACAGATGAGCTCGGCCAGGTCTATTTTTACCAACTCATTCTCCACGTCGACTCAAGCGTTAGGGTCTACAACACCGATGAAATCACCATGCAAACCTCAGGTCTTCTCGGTGAAAAGTCGATTGCTATCATTCCACGTTCCCCACCTAAAGGGGTCAAGCCGACCCTCATCACAGCGCTCACTCCCATCTATGCCGAATCGGTAGCGCCACTTGAAAGCGCCTTTAACGAACTTTCTCAACTTTCAGACAAGGTCGAAGAGGCTCTCGATAAAGTGATTTCCTGGATCGATCAAAATGGCCACGAGCTCGGCGCAGCCATCCGCTCGTTTGACGACGCCATGCACGAAGCGTCGCTCGCACTAGCAGAGGTCAACCAAAGCCACCTTATCCCGGCATTTCAAGGCGCAGCCGAGGACTTTGGAACGGCGATGAGCGATCTACACGCGACAATAGATCAACTCGATCAAGGCGAGGCCTTTACCAACCTCTCAGCGACACTCAGCAATTTGCGCCGCGTCAGCAAAACACTAGATACGGCAACTACGACACTTGGCGCGGGAAAAGGGACAGTTGGCAAACTGCTCATGGACGATGCAACCTACCTCCAACTAACAGCTATTTTAAGTAAAGTCAACACGTTAATGAATGATGTGAATCAGTATGGAGTCTTTTTTAATCTCAATCGCGAATGGCAACGGAGCCGCGTTAAACAAGTCTCTCTTGTCAATGCTTTAAAAACACCCGAAGAGTTTCGCTCTTATTTTAACCGCGAAATTGACGGGATCACTACCTCGATGGAACGTCTCTCTCTTTTAATTCAGCGCGCCGAGCAAAGCCCTAACAAAGAGCACATCCTTAACACCGCACCGTTCAAGCGCGATTTCGCCGAGTTGATGCGGCGGTCAAAAACTCTCGTTGATATGCTCCGTTTGTACAACCAACAATTACGCGACGCCGAGTCAAGTTAGATCCACATGCCGCTCCTGATTCAAGAAGCGGAAGTTTTGCCACAGCCAAAAAACCACTGCTTGGGGCATAATCGGTATAAAAATATTCTAGTTGCACATGTAAAGAAAAATTTCTATAGTAGCCTCAGTTTGGGGGAATCGATGCAAGAAATCACTCTTAAAGGAAATAGTATGAGTGGGATAGTTCTTTTCTTTTTTCCTTCTAAGGGGTATAGTTGGAGTCCTATCTACTCACAAAGCATGTGTCGATATATAAATACAAAACACCACTTATACCGAGCGTGATCGAAAAATCGGGAATTTTGTGCCACAGCCAGCGCACGGCGATTTTGTATTGGCGATCCAGCCAATAAGCAAGTAGGGAGCTGATGGCACAGGCAAACAATCGATGCTTGAGTTGCGCTCGGTATAGCGATCAAATAGAACGAATACACTATGAAAAGCGAAAGACTTAAAAAACTCGAATCAGAGCTCCAAGATCTTGAACACTGGCTTAACCTCAGCCTTGTTCCGGAAAAAGACATTCCCAAACACAAAAAAGAAATCGAAGGCATTCGCAAAAAAGTCCATGAAGAAAAAGAGCGCCTTGTTGCGCTCAAAGAAAGTGGTGATGTAGAAGAGTACTCTGCCCCTAAAAGAAATCAGCAAAACCGCCAAGTATTTACCGACCACACGATGCCGGGAATCGAGGTCGAAGAGAATTCAAATATGACCGATTCGACTGTAGAAACAGAAGATGGTTACGAAACAGGCTTGACAACACTGAGCGGTGAAGAAGGGAAAACAGAAGAACATACGTATGTCGACGAAGAAGACGATCCTTTCAGTGACCGCAATCGATGGCGCCGCGGTATCTTAGAAGATCCCGACTCTGATGCGTGGTAAAAAAGAGCCTATCTCGCTTTACTTTCATTTCCCTTTTTGCCGCGCTAAATGCCCTTATTGTCACTTTGCTGTTTTTCCCGATCGCCCCCAATGGAAAGATCGGTTTTTAAACGCCCTTTTTCTCGAGTGGGATCACCTTGCACCTCGTGTGCGCCACCGCCCTATTCTCTCTATTTATTTTGGCGGTGGAACCCCTACCCTTTTTCCCGAAGGGATTGCCGCCGTCTTAAACAAAGTGCGCCACTCTGCGTGCGTGGCCAACCCGTGCGAAGTGACTGTCGAGGCCAACCCCGAAAGTTTTACGTCAGCAACAGCTGCTATGTTGCATCAAGCGGGCGTGAATCGTCTTAGCTTTGGTATTCAATCTTTTGATCCAGCTTTGTTGCGCCTTCTCGGGCGTAAGGCCACTGCCGCTCAAGGAAAAGAAGCTATTCAATGTGCTGCGACTGCGGGCTTTCGCTCGATCAGCCTCGATTTAATGTATGAAATTCCCTACCAAACAATGGCAAGCTGGACCTCTACGCTGCGCGCCCTTCGAGATCTTCCTATTAACCACCTCTCTCTTTACAACCTTACTTTTGAGCCTCACACACCATTTAAGAAAAAAGAAGCGCTTCTTAAACCCCACCTCCCATCAGAAGATCTCGCTCTCGCCCTGTTAAACCAAGGCATTGCCGCTTTTGAAGCGCTGGGACTGAACCAGTATGAAATTTCTGCTTTTAGCCACCCCGGCTCGTCTTCTATCCACAATAGCGGTTACTGGGAGGGACGCCCTTTTTTTGGGCTCGGCCCGTCGGCTTTTAGCTATCACCAGGGCAAACGGTGGCGGAACCTAGCTTCACTGCCCCACTATGTGCAAGCGATCGAAAAAGGACGCTCGCCTGTTGATTTTGAAGAAAGGCTTCCCTATCCCGCCAATGTCTGTGAGCTTTTTGCCATTGGGTTGCGCCTTGTCAAAGGGGTTGATCTTGCTTTGTTCGAAAAAAAATTTGGCCCTCTTCCTCCGACGGTCACCACCACACTTGACAAGCTAGCTGCAACCAACTGGCTAACACAGGCGCGTGGAGTTGTCCAACTCACCCAACAAGGGCGCCTTTTTTACGACTCAATTGCGGAAGCGCTCATCGTTTGATTTCCTGGCTTAACTACCCTTCTGGTAAGGTGTTTTCTTCGATTTTGCGCCGTTTCCGAAAGAAAAAGGCGGGAACGATCAACGCAATAAACATCCACGCACCAAACCAAAAAACATCGTTAACTGAAAGGAGATAACTTTGTTGCCAAATAAGTTCATCAACAGCGGTTAAAGCGGCCTTACCTTTAAGGTTCCACTCTTTGAGCTTGGCAAAGAGTTCGTTACTGGCCGGGCGGTAGGGGTTGATCGCATTGGCAAGGTATTGGTGGTGGTGGATGCTGCGCCGCTCCCACATTGTGACAACTAAAGAGGCGCCAACACCACCCATAAAGATGCGGCAAAAGTGAAAAATCCCCTGTCCAGCTGCAAGTTTATCTTTTGGAAAGTGGGCAAAACTAATTGCTGTGAGCGGAGCGAGATAACACGAAATGCCGACGCCAAAAAGTAGCCGTGAAAAAGCGACTTCGCCGACACTCACTGCTGTTGTCAACCGAGTAAAGTAAAAAAGGGCAAGGCTATAACAAATAAAGCCAAACATGACCAAATAGCGCAGCGGAAAGCGCCCCATCAGTTTCGCCACAAAAAGCACGGAGCAAAAAGGAAAAATACCTAGCGTTGAAACGGCGAGTCCAGCCCACAACGCTGTGTACCCCATGCCAGTTTGGAGCCAAAGTGGAGAAATGACGATCACAGAAAAAAGAAGCATAAAAGAAAGCGATGTGAGGAGGACACCTAAACTAAAGTTGCGGTTGGTAAAAAAGTGAAAGTCAAAAATAGGCTCTTTTTCGGTCCACTCCCATAAAGCAAAAGCGACCAAAGCCACCACGGCAACAAGTGTCAACGTCCAAAACGCGCGCTCCGTCCCCACCGAACGCTGCCAGGCCTATCCCTCCTTCGAGCTGGGCGCGGGCACGGACTGGGCGTTCTGCATCTTGCAGGAGCCGCAAACCGACATCGCGATCACGCCTCCACTGATGGGCTGCGAGGTCGAGGTGCTGCAACCCGGCGCCGAGGTGACCATCGTCGGCTACGGCCAGTCGGAAAACGGCTACGGCGACAAGAAGGAAGTCACCACGCAGTTCAATCAGTTCGAGGGCAACGAGCCGTTCATCGGCGGTGGGGGTGAGGCCTACTGTGGCGGCGACTCGGTCGGCCCCGGGGACGTGCGCATGCCCGACGGGGGTAGCTGGCGCGCCTTCGGCATCACGTCGTACGGCGCAGACTGTGGCTCGGGCGGCTACTACTCGATGATGCACACCGGCATGGACTGGTTCGAGAGCGAGTCCGGCATCGACCTGACGCCCTGCCACGATGCTCAGGGAAACTGGGATCCCACGCCCAGCTGCCTC
>CAYTIT010000006.1:0-16414 GCA_964437975.1 uncultured bacterium | reverse complement strand
CTTCTTTGCTAACATCGTCCTCCAAAAATGCGACTTTACTGTTCCATAACTCTACACCGACCGTGGTTCAAGCATTGGGAATTTTGCCAAAATGAGAGCAAAGACAACAACCTGATTCTTGCATCATGAGCGGTCAACAACATAGGTAAACATTATGACCCCTTTTTCTTCTGGTATCGTTTTAGGTTTCCTTGTCAATCGATGGTTAGATGTGTCTAGTCAACAAACACAGCATCCCTATACGACAACATATCGTACCAACAACGTTGGCGATAAAAATATTCAACACCTCTCTTTACTCAAAGAGCTCTCTTCAGGCATAGGATGGACAAGAGTCGCCTTCACCTTCGGCTTCGCTGTCATAGCTAAACAATCGATCACCACGTTGGGACGCGTTTTTCCAGTAGCGTTTCTCACATCTTTCATCGGCTATTCTATTCTCGTCGTTCCTGGATTTCTTACAGGAAACAAACTGTACCATCAAAAGCCGCCGCAACTTTTGTTTAAATTCTTCGAATCTCCACTTGCAAAAAGTCTCAATTGGGCTAAATGTTTTTTTGTTAATGACACGTCACATTTATTCGAACGAACAGAGTTGGTGCTGAAGCAAGCCAAATCACAGGTCAACACTTCATTCACCACGGAAAATAAGGGGATCTAGCCTCAACCTTGCGCGGTGACACCGTCTACACTCAAATCGAGAGAAAGGAAAGATCGGGTTTTACCGTCAACTTCTCGTCAACTTGGGTGCGCAATATCTGCTCAATAGCATGCAGGGTCGCTCCGGTTGAAGAAGGGCACGTTGTACAAGCTCCCTGGTAAGCGATCACAACCTCGTGATCGTTTTCTAGGGAAAGGACTTCGATTCCACCTGCGTCGAGCTCAATATAAGGCTGAATCTCGGCCGCAATGACCTCTTGAATGGCAGCGAGCTTTTCCGCATGGCTTAGCTCTTGCCAATCAAGGGCCTTACCCCTTTGTTTTCTGTCAATCGGAACAGGCGGAGCAGAGGAGGGGTCGCCTAATGCCATGTCTGTACACTGCGCAGCACATGCATCGAGGGCCTCCAACGCCATGTTAAGTGCTGGCGCTGCCTGACTTGGAAAAGCGGCGACATGCGGGAAATCGCGCAGCTTGCGATCAATAAGGTCGGCACTCAACCGCTGCACTTGGCGGTAACTTTTGCGCAACGCAACCGCACAAGCCCCTTCTGCCGCTCCAATCAAAGCACTCGACCCAAATGCTTGGAATTTTGCCTCGGCAACACACCCATCTAAACAGTCAACCACAAGTTGAATCGTCACCCATTCCCCCTCGGATTCACTGCGCCCTAGCACCAACCGCATATCGCCGCCTTCCAGGCTACTCGCCTCAATTTTTCCAGCGTAAAGCGGAGCGAGGATCCTTTCTGTTAAAAGGTGGCTATAGTGCGCCCACGCAGGTGCCGTTAAAAAAGTCGCTTTTTTCATGACACACCTTGTGCTGCCGACAGTGTTTGACACTGCTTGACTCGATCGACAATCGTCCCGACTGCCTGTTTGATTTCTTGTTCTGTTGTCAAATAGGATAACCCAAAGCTCAGCGCGCTACGCGCCTTCTCAAGCGGGATGTCCATCGAACTCAAAAGGTCGCGAAGTGAAAGGTAGCGCACCTCACCTACACCCACTTCAATCCCTTCTGCTTTCAAATGAAATGCGAGGAGCTCAGCTGAAACCCCAGGGAAAGAGATAAGGGTAATATGGGGAACGCGCTCTGCTTTGGCAAAGAGCACCTCGGCCCCGCACCCGGCGACAAGCCCCTCTTCAAAAAGAGTGCGCAGGCGAGCAACTTCGAGTGCAACGTGATCGAGCTGTTCTTCGGCCTCGCTACATGCGACACCAAGTCCCACCACAGCTGCCGGGTTAAACAAAGCAGCCGGCTCTTCTTGGAACTGACACTGTTGGCGGACAAAGAGCGCGCCAATCCCGCGCGGCCCATGAAGGCGATCACTGTCAAAAGTCAGCGCATCGATGGGAAAATCGCGCCACTGAAAATAGTGCTTGCCGAGAAGAGAGGTCACATCGACGTGCAGCCAAACACCGCGCTGGTGGCACAAGGCGGCGAGTTCCCCTATAGGGTGAACAACCCCACTGACGCTATTTGCCCAAGCAAGCGAAACCAACCCGGTGCGCGGCGATAGAGCCTCTTCGAGCGCTTCGACTGTCACTTGCCCCGCCTCGTTTAACGCCATCTCTTTCAGTGCACACCCTCCCCGCTCCCATCCATCTAAAACGCGGCGCAACGGGCGCTCCTCGAGTGCTGTTGTTAAAATTTGGTTGCACCCTGATGTCACCATCCGATGTAGATAAGTATGTTGGCAAAACTGGTTGAGCGCTGCGGCAGCTGACGAGGCGAAGCAACACACATCGTCATTTGACGCGCCGACACATGCACGGATCGAATCCACACTGCGTCGCAGCGAAGCAAACGGCTCTTTCCCCATCACATAAGGCGCTGTTTCGGCCCGCCAGTGCCGCTTTAAAAAAGGGGTCATTTGTTGAACGACATAATCAGATGGCCGCGTCATGGCACTATTGTCGAGGTAAATCAAAGGAGTCATTTTAGGTAGTGTTTCTCCATTCAGCTTGGACCGCTTCGAGTGACTTGGGTCTCCCTTTTCCTTTGTCATACCCATAACACAAAGGCTTCCCCGTTGGGATCTCGAGTTCAACAACCTCATCTTGGGACAACCCTTCGAGCATCATCATCACCGCACGCAACGAGTTACCGTGAGCGGCGACAAGCACCTGCTCGCCCCGATCAAGGCGGGGCGCAATCTCTTTTTCCCAATAAGGAAGAACGCGCTGCGCTGTCATTTTTAAACTTTCGCCGTTAGGTGGCGCGACATCATAACTGCGACGCCAACGATGCACCTGATCGGCTCCAAAGCGCCGGCGCGCCTCATCTTTATCCATTCCCTGAAGATCGCCATACATGCGCTCGTTCAGCTCCCATGCAGTATACACAGGAAGGATCGATGTTTCATCTACTGTGCTAGGCAACCGGCCCCACTCACTTTTCTCCCCTGTCGCTATCCGCACCGGAGTCAATGGTGTCCGATGACGACTGAGCGCGAGCCATGCTGTCATCTGCGCTCGCACTAGCCTCGACATAAAAAGGGCAGTAAATGGGATGTCTCTAATCGCTTCACCCGCTTGCAACGCTTCGTCAATCCCTTCGGGGCTGAGGGGGACATCGACCCAACCTGTAAAGAGATTTTGCTTGTTCCACTCAGACTGGCCGTGGCGCAATAAGACGAGAGTAGGAGCCTGTTTTCCCATAAGCACCTCGTGTACAGGGTGTGTCCAACTTCCCTAAGGGCGGTTGATTCATTGGCTATTGTCGATATTTTAACAAAAGTCACCATTTAAGACTCTTTTTCCCCTTTTTTATATGCGCCACCCTTAAAATTTTTAATCTGTTGGCAGTCTACCGATCGCGATTCAAGGAGTGGAGTCGGGAGAGAGTAGAGCAAACCTATTTAAGAGGAGGTGCCCATCGCGTTAAGAAGAGCTGGACTTTTTCTCGGCGATTGCCCTATACTATCTTTCAAATAGCGTTTCTCGTCTCATCTCACGAGGAGGCAGAAATCAAAAAAAGTCATCAAGTTAAGGCGATTTTTTAGATCTACTGGAGGTCAAATGTACGCCATTATCGAAGCCGGCAGCAAACAGTACCGCGTCCAAGAAGGGGACATTATCGAAGTCGAACTCTTAGCAGAGGGTGAAACAGCCGTTGAATTTGATCGCGTTCTCTTTTTTAGCGATGGGAAGACGGCACAAGTCGGCACACCTCACGTACCCAAATGCTTTGTTCAAGGAGAAGTGCTTGGTCTCGTTAAAGGCCCGAAAGTTGTTTCGTTTATTTACAAACGGCGAAAAAACTACAGCCGAAAAGTCGGTCATCGTCAACGTTACACCCAGGTAAAAATTACCGGGATTGTCACAGGAAGAGGAAAAAATGGCTCATAAAAAAGGACAAGGTTCAAGTCGAAACGGGCGCGATTCAAATTCAAAACGCCTTGGGATTAAAGCAACACACGGTCAATTCGTCACAGCGGGAAGTATTCTCGCTCGCCAACGAGGCACAAAATGGCACCCTTCGACAAATGTCAAGCGAGGCAACGACGACACCTTATTTGCTCTTATTGACGGATTTGTCCACTTTCGCAAAAGCACGCGCACCCTGATTTCCGTTCTCCCCTCTTCGTAAGCACGCAAATCGACTCCTTAGCCTCCTAGCTTTTCCTATCTATTAAAAAAGGAAGTTTTGATGTTTACCGACCATGTACGCATAAAGTGCATCGCCGGCAAGGGCGGCAATGGCGTCATTGCCTGGAGGCGAGAAAAATTCATCCCCAAAGGGGGACCTTATGGCGGCAATGGCGGTCCCGGAGGATCGATTATTGTCCGCTGCAATGGCCGCCTTCACTCTTTAGATGCGTTGCGCAATCGCCCCATTCTCGCCGCCAACAATGGTCAGCAAGGGGGGTCTCAAAACAAACAAGGAAAAGCCGGCCACAACCTTATTTTAGCCGTCCCTCCAGGAACGCTCCTCAAAGATGCAACAACCCAAGGGCTCATCTACGACTTTACATCAGATGGAGAAGAGTTGCTCTTGTGTCGCGGCGGGAAAGGGGGAAAAGGAAATACCTTTTTTAAAACGGCCACACACCAAGCTCCAGCGCGGTGCACCCCGGGAAAGCCCGGCGAATCGCGTTCTATAGAGCTCGAACTCAAACTCATCGCCGATGTCGGCCTCTTAGGCCTGCCCAATGCCGGCAAATCGACCCTTTTATCTGCTCTTGCCCCCATTCAAATCAAAACAGCTCCCTATCCTTTCACGACCCTCCAGCCCCATTTAAGCTACATCGAGTTCGACGATTTTTCGCGCCTATTTATCGCCGATATCCCTGGTATCATTCAAGGAGCGCATGCTAACCGCGGCCTCGGTTTGTCGTTTCTTAGACACATCGAACGTGCAGCAACCCTCGTCTACGTCATCGATCTGTCAGGCATTGAAGGGCGCGATCCTTATGATGATTTCACGACCCTGCGCCAAGAAATCACCGCCTATTCGTCAACGCTTGGCAAAAAACCCTTTCTTGTTGCGCTCAACAAGGTCGACACTCCCGAAGCTAGCTCCCATCTCGCTCTTTTTAAACAACGTTATCCGTTTGCGCCGGCCACCTTGCTAGAAGTTTCCGCCCTTACAGGCGAAGGGCTGCCTCAGCTCATCCAACACATGCGCCACATTGGGCAACAACCACACGACATGCAGCTCACATGAACCGCTTGCGTTGTAGCTTTGTGCCAAAGGTCTCTGATCCGACGTTTGCTACGATCGATCACGTTGTGCTGTGCTCGATGAAATAGAAGAGCGGCAGCGCGATTGCATCAAATTCAATCGACAAGAAGCTCTCTCTTATACCGATCGTGATTCAAAAAGCGGGAATTTTGCGCGTAGCCAGCGCACCAGATTTTTTATCGGCGAAGCAGCCTATATCCGCAGGAGATAGTGGCGATGCAGCCGATAAATAAGATGGAGATGATGGCAAAGGCAAACAACCGATTCTTGAATCACGGTCGGTATATAGATTTTTTCTATTATCATAGGAAAGAGTTGTGGAAAAATTCCTCCCCCTAGCTAAAGCAAGGGGCTTCCTTTTTCTGTTCTGGGTGAGCTTGTAAACGGCCACGTCGAGCCAGTTCAGCTTCAGCGCATTTTTCTATCAGGAGAGCTCTTGGCAAGAGAGTGTTTCCTTTTTTGCGCAACTCATGCAAAATGAGGGCGGAAACATTCATTTTCTTTCTGTCGTTTTCTTGATTGAGGTAAGTGTGGGAACATTTTTTCAAGCCTTTGCGCAAGCTGATTTTTTTGGCAAATTGATCTTCTTTGCTCTTTTTGCTGTTTCCCTCCTTTGCTGGTCTTTTTTAATCTATAAAATTTGGCTTATCCACCGCATCAAAGGGCAATCGACCTACTTCAAACAAGCGATTGAAACCCACAAAAATGCCTTGCTCCGCCTTGAAATTTCCTCTCCTGCAACAGAGACTCGCCTCCAACCCCTTTCCCCCTATTGGACCCTTTTTAGCTCGTTTCGACAAAAAGCTATTGAACTTCTCGATAAAAACCGCTACTTTTCCCTCAAACCAGCCGAAACACCTAACCACTCTAATTACCTATCTAGCACGGATATTGACATGCTCGGTTCTCACCTACAAGCTGTTATGGCCAAACAACGCGAGCATTTTGAGCACAACCTATTTATCTTATCGATGACAGAAAAACTCGCCCCTTTTCTAGGTCTACTCGGCACAGTATGGGGCATCCTCGTTACTTTCGGCCAGTTGCAACTTGGGCACGCGGGCGGCTCTAATGCTGCTATGCTCGGCGGCCTCTCAACAGCCCTCACGACAACTGTCTTGGGATTGCTGATTGCCATCCCGGCATTAATTTCTTTTAACTATCTTAAAAACCTCAGCCGCAAACTTGCAATCGACATGTGCGATTTTAGCCACTTGCTCTTATCCACCATCGAGCTGCAGTACCGCAAAGTCGATATTCATCAAGGTTAGGATGAGAAACTTTCACTCCTCGTTACACGCTTCTGATGCGGCAGAAGAATCTTCGGTCAATTTAACGCCCTTAATTGACGTTGTCTTTGTCGTGCTCATTATGTTTATTCTCGTCGCTCCACTTGTTCAGCTCGACAAAGTTGAACTTGCCACGGGGGGAAAAGAGACGCTCTCTTTGGGCAAAGACTCTGTTGTCATCGCCATTCACGTTTACGCCGATAACTCGATTCAACTCAACGGGAAACCTACTGCTCTTTCCTCGCTTGCACATGCTCTTCGCACTCTTCGAACCCAACATCCCAACACACACACCGTGAGACTTTTTCACGACGTTAACGCCCGCTTCGGCACCTATCAATCAATCAAGGCTCAAGTGGAAGCAACTGGATTTGAAACGATGGATGTCGTCCTCAAAACAGGGCCGTAAATGCTAAAAAAGAACCCTCTTGGCACTGCGATTTTTTGCGTCGTGTTAGCCGTTCATCTCATCTGCATCACTTGCTCCCGTTTTTCTATCCGCACCGCGCCGCCCGCCCGCGCACCTTTAGCCATCCGCACACATCGCCTTCCCTTACCCTCTCCTTCAGTCCACACCTCTCCACCAAAAAAAGCTCCCAAGCCTATCTACGCTCAACGCCAAAAAAAAAGTCCCCCTCCCTCAACGCCAAAAAAGAAAAAAAAAACCTCTTCCCCTTCGCTTCGAGAAGTCAGCCAAGCGCTTGCCAAAATTCACCCTCTTCCGTCTAAAATAGAAAGGCAAGCTGCACTAGATGTTCCTCAAGCAGTCACAGCTTTACAGATTGATCAGCCTACTCGAGAAAAAGAAGAAGCTTTGACCACAGAAGAGGTTCTTATCGCTTACCTAAGACGGTTGTTAACTCTGCCTGAATATGGCACTGTCACATTAGAAATGACCATCACCCGCGGAAAGCTCACACGCATGACAGTCCTTGACGCGGAAAATGTGGCGAATGCCACCTACTTACAACACCACCTTCCCCTTCTTTCTTTTCCCATCCAAGAAGAGGGGAGCCAAACATGGACGCTGACATTCTGCAATGACACCTAAATCTCGCCTTTCCCTTTTCTTTCTTCTCTGTTTTTTTGCTTTTACAAGCTTACTTGCTGACCCTATCACTGTCCCTCTCCAAACGGCGACCTCTTCACAAGCGGTCTATGTCGGTCACTTTACAGCGACCGCCTCTGATTTATCTTCCTCGTATCTCGCTGCCTTACGCGATGTCCTCCTTTTTGACCTCAACCACAATGGCACAACCTACGTCCAACCCCAAAGTGAAGAGGCCGAATGCCGCCTCCAAGGACAAAGGTATTTTGCTCCCCTTTTTTGGAAAAACCGCCACAGCTCTTTTGTTTTACGCACCACCGTTGAAAGGCGCACTTTTTCTATTGAGTGCTTAGCTGTACATACCGGGATAAAAACCTCTTTCTCATCGCGCTTACTCAGCGGCGACCTCGGACACGACCGGCGCACCATGCACCAAATTGCCGACCACTTATGCAAGGAAATCACAGGGACATATGGCATTGCCTCAACCAAAATTTTCTACGCCATCAAAGTCCCGAAACAAGGCAAACAAACCGGCGAATTTTCGTCGGAAATTTGGGAAATCGACTACGATGGCGAAGGGAAAAAACAACTGACTGCTGAAGATACTTATTGTATTTCCCCCTGCTCATTTCCCGTTGAGGGCCCTTTTACACGCAACCGATTTCTCTACGTGAATTACCGGCAAGGCCCTTCGAAAATTTACACCGCGCGCTTTTCCGATAGGCGAGGCACTCCCCTCATTCCACTCAGAGGCAATCAGCTGTTACCCACTCTTTCTCCTCAGGGCCACCTCATCGCCTTTATCTCAGATGCCAGTGGGAGAGCCGATTTATTTATTCAACCAATGAGCCTTTCCCACGGCCCGTCAGGCAAACCCATCCAGGTCTACTCTTTTCCCCGCTCTGTTCAATCGTCTCCCACCTTCAGCCCCGATGGCAAACAGATTGCCTTTGTGTCTGATCGCGACGGATCGCCTCGCATCTACCTTATCGACACCCCCTATCCCCGCCGCAAATCGCCTGTTAAGCTCACATGCATCACGACCAAGCACCGCCAAAACATGAATCCTTGCTGGTCACCTGATGGCACAAAATTAGCCTACAGTGCTAAAGTTGATGGGGTGCGCCAAATTATGGTTTACGATTTTACAACAAAAGAAGAAATTCAATTGACTGACGGTAATTGTCACAAAGAAAACCCCAGCTTCGCCCCTAATAGTTTACACCTTGTCTTTCACGCTGTTAATTCCTCTTCAGAATTATTTGTCATTAATTTAAAACAAAGAAAAGCACACCAAATCACACGCGGCTCCGGAGACTGTCATTACCCTCATTGGAGCGCAAGGAACACAAAAATGAGGAAAAAATGAGAAAACCCCTAATTTTTCTAGCAATCGGAGCGAGCCTACTCTTAACAGGATGCTACCACTCCTCGACAGCGTGGGAAGACACAAAAACCGTTGGGCGCAGACTTCACCGCAAGGCGCGGCTCATCTGGAGAAAAGATGTCGACTCGCGCATGGTTGAATCAGCCGATGATTTTGCCCCACCTACAGAAGAAGACTATCTTCCTTACGAAAACGACGATATTAAAACGCTAAAAACTGAGTTTATTGTCCCTCCTGCTCAAGAAGAACCGGGCATACAAGGCGGCCAGATCCCGAGCATCGAGAGCTTTAAAGCGCCCCAAGCCGCGTTAAAGGATATTTTCACAGCTATGCATTTTGACACAGATGCAGACGGTTTGCGCTATCAGGAACAAGAAATCGCCATCCGCATCGCCAAGCACATGAAAGCTCATCCCCATCTCTACCTTTTTATCGAAGGGCACTGCGATCGCCGTGGCACAGAAAAATACAATTTGGCTCTCGGTACACGACGTGCAAGTAACGTCCGCGTTGCTTTGGTCAAACTCGGCATCAACCCCAACCGCCTTTTCACTGTCTCCTATGGGAAGGAACTCCCCGTCGACGTGCGCAACACCCCAGCTGCTTGGGCAAAAAATCGACGCGCTGAATTCAAATTATTTGAAAATAACCCGTCTACTTTGCCAAACTAAAGACGTAACTATAAAAATGAATGTTAGACCTCGTTGGCGAGGAAGATGAAGCGCTAACGCTTCGCAACACCATGTAGCACCTGTTTATGAAAAACCACCGTATTTGTCCTCTTTATCTCGTCCCTTTTGCCCTTCTGTTCACGGGCTGTTCGATGATGACTTCATCGCCAAAAGAAGAAAAACACCAACTTGAACTGAGCTTGCACAAAGTACGTACCGACGTCGAAGAGATTAAGCACGATCTCAACACCTACGAAATCGAACACCACATTCTAGAAGGGAAACTGATTGACCAAGAACAACTGATTTCTTCGCTCAAAGACCAAATTGCCCAACTGAAGCGAGATAAACTCCAATCTTTCGTCGATGAACTACAGCACCTCAACGAACGTCTAGAACAAATCGCAGCCAAGCAACAACAAGCGATCACAGATATCAGACAACTGAGTTCACACGCTAATGGAACAACAACCGCTCTTTCTCAATACAAAACAAAAATTGCCGAGCTGGAAAAAACAGTTTTTTCACACCAAACCCAGCTGCAAGACATGATCGATTTAAAAACGAAAATCGCCGCGCTTGCCGCAGACTCCTATCCAAGCACCTACACAGTGCGGTCAGGAGACTCTCTAGCCAAAATCTCCCGTCGATTCAACCTATCTGTCGAAGATCTCAAAAAGTGCAACGATTTATCTAACGATCATATTGTACCTGGGCAAACACTTCAACTGCCCCCGCCCTAAAACAGGCGATGAACTAGGCTCTGCTAAGGAGGCATGCAATGACGCAAAAAAAAACGATTTTATTAATAGAAGACGAAGAAGACATCGCAGCCCTCATCAAACTGCAAGCGGAATTGCTCAACTACAGACTTCACGTCGAAGTGGATGGGCTCAACGGCTTGCGCGCTGTTGAGCGAGAAAAACCCGACCTCGTCCTTCTAGATATCATGCTTCCAGGTCAAAACGGCTTTGATGTCTGCCGCAAAATCAAAAATCACCCCGAATTCAAAAACATCCCCGTGATGATCATCAGCGCAAAAAACGAAGAGATTGACGTCGTTCTCGGATTGGAGCTTGGGGCTGATGACTATATCGCTAAACCCTTTTCGCCAAAAATCCTCTTTTCCCGCATCAAAGCGATTTTAAGGAGAAAAATCGAGGCTCATCAGCCGCAAAAAACGTTAAAATTTGGCGACTTTATCCTCGATATTGACCGTTATCTTCTTCAGAAAAAAGATAAAAATTTTGCAATTACATTGTCTGAGTTTGGTATTTTAAAGCGCCTTTTAATCAACCGCGGAAAAGTGTTAACGCGCAACCAGCTTCTCGACGACATCCACAACGACGACGCCTTTATTGTCGACCGCAACATCGATGTCCACATCGCCGCTTTACGGAAAAAACTCGGCCCCAATTTTCACTGGATCGAAACTGTAAGGGGAGTCGGCTACCGCATGCGCGAAGACATCCCGGCGCAACTGACCTCATAGCAACAACAACCGGTGCATGTGAAACCTCCTTGCAAACCGCCACCTCTGACCCCCTTGGCGCCACAAGAAAAGCACCGTTTTGCATGCGCACTACTTGTCACTCTCTTAACGTCCACCTGTGCCCTTGCGCTGGTTTATCCTCTATTTACCTCGCTTATCCTGAGCCCTACCTCTTCTTTTCTTCCCCAGCCATTTTCGTTATCGATGCGCCTTTTCTCCCTTGCCCTACTCATCGGCTCTTTTCCCCTTATGCAATGCGTCGGTGGCCCCCTGCTTGAGGTCTTAGCCAAAAAAACCTCCGCGCGCCGCGTCATACTCTTTGCTCTTATCGGCGAATTTTTTGGTCTCTTTCTCTCGACCCTTGCCCTTGAAACAACAAGCTACCTGCTCCTCCTAACCAGCCGGTGTGTGACAGGTTTGTTTGCAGGCGTCGTCTTGCTTTGTCTTACCGCTCTTGAACACCTTTCTTGTGTTGCCCACCTCGAGTCAACCATCACATCTCGGACCGCAACGTGCACAGGGATGGGGTTTGTCCTTGCATTGATTGTAGGCGCCTTTCTTTCAGATCCCCATCTGACCTCTTTTTTTAGACCCTCTCTCCCCTTTTATGTCATTGAAATGGGCGTGTTGATCAACGGCATCGTCGTATGGCGCCTTTTTACTCCTAAGTCCTCTCTGCTTCCTAGCAACTGCTCTTTAGTCCTTCACCATTGTCGCCAGCTAGGCGCCCTTTTAAAAGTCAAGCTGCTGCGCCTTCTTTACTTCACCTTCTTTTGTTTCACGCTAGGCTGGACAATCACCTTGCAATTTCTCTCGACCCTTCTCGTGGAACATTTTGCCGCGACCAAACCAACCATCAGCTCGACATTCATCGGACTTGCGCTCGTTTGGTCTTTAGCCATCACAGTCGTTCACCGCTTTCTCATCTACCGCCTGTCTCTAAAATGTCTTCTTATGATCAGCCTTAGCTTAACGACACTTTCTCTTTTGCTTCTCGCTACAACCCACTTTTTTCTTTTTTTCTTGCACCTCCTCTTCATCGCCACACTTGGTGCAGCGCTCAGTTGGAAAACCGCGCTTGTTCTCATCTCAACAACGACCTCTTTGCGCAGCAAAAAGCTCGTTGTCACACAATCTGTCGCCTCGATTGCGATGATCTTTTCCCCCCTTTTTGGCGGCTTAGTTGGCCTATACGACATAGCGACAATCTATTATGCCGCTGCGGTCGCGCTACTTCTTGCCACTGTCGCTGTTAGCGTGACCGCCTGGAAAAGGGCGTAATACCGGTCGGTAGAAAAAGAGGGAGAGGATAGCACAGGCCAGCAACCCACTTCTTGAGGCACGTTCGGTATATCAAGCGCTACTTTTTTAACCGGAAAGAAAAAAAATATTTTATTATCAAACAAAAATGTGCTAATAGAAAATTAAGCAAAAAGAAAACATTATTATACCGATCGTGATTCCCACTTCTTGAATCACGATCGGTATAAAGAGGTTTTTATGAAACGACCACCTACCCTTCTTACCCTCAGTCTAGCAGGACTCTTAATGACTGGGTGCGCATCAAAAGCGGGAACAGGCGCTATCACAGGCGGTGCTTTAGGTCTCGGCGTAGGCGCCCTTGCAGGGGGCGGCACAGGAGCTGCGATTGGCGCTGCAGGAGGAGCTATTATCGGTGGTTTAATCGGAGCTTCCCTCGACGCACAAGAACAACGACGTCTAAAAGAAGAAAGTAGACAAACTTATCAACGCGTGGACCAAGGGCAACAGTTAAGCATCAATGACATCATCCACTTAAGCAACGCCGGCATTCCCGATGAAAAAATCATCGACCTCATGAAAAAGACCAACAGCCACTACAACTTAAATAACGCTCAGATCGAAAAGCTCCGCGATGCTGGTGTATCAGAAACTGTCATCAACTACATGCTGTACAACGCCTGAAAAAGAGGGAGATGATGGCAAAAGCAACCAACCGGTTCTCGAGGCGCGATCGGTCTACACTTGATTTATAAATCACAGCCTCTGCAGAATAGAGTTGAGCGCCCAAGTTCTCCTACTGGAATGAAAGGTTGACGCTACCACTTACTGTTTTATGACCATTGAGAAAATAAAAAGCCAATCAACATGGCGCTTCAACCGCGAAGCTTTTAGAAAAAGCGTCGATACTCATTGCGCCCATGCCCTTAAACAGTTTAAAAAAATCGTTCACTCCCACCTATTTTTACACTTATCTTTTCTCAGCTTGCTCGCTGTAGAAGCGTGCGCTTTTCTCTTATCTTTGGTTTTTCTCTTTACCCCCTCTCTTATCGCCGTCATACTAGCTGCTTTTCTGCTGACAGCCTTTGGCTACTTGATCCTCATTTTTTACTCTCAAACAAAAAAACCCGAGCAACTCATTCAACTGCGCAATTGGTTTGTTCTCTTATGCAAGCAGGAAATCCCCTCTCAAATCGACCCATCTGACTACCACCTTCTCCTTGCCAACGCCGCCTACTCTTTCACTGCGTACCTTAGTCAACGTCAAACACACTTCTACACTCTTCAACCCGCTACGCGCTCTTTAAAAAAGCTCACACAAACCTTTGTGCAACTATGCCACCGCCGAGATATTCATAAAATAAAAGAACTTTTTATTATGGTTTCTATTAATGAACATATCCAACTCATTAAAAAAAACCCGACGCATGTCGAAGCGCACGCCTCGCTCGCCAATGCCTACGTCGCGCTTGCACACCTTTATCGACCGCAAAGCGGCCAAAGCACACCTAAAGACTTTACCGAAAAATCTCAAGCAGCAACGGCAAAAGCGATTCAAGAGTTTGAGATCATCAACCACTACGCTCCCAATGACCCCTGGGTCTATGCCCAGCTCGCCTCTTGCTATCACGACATGTCCTTCTATGACAAAGAAATCGAAGCCTATGAAGCGATCCTCAAACTCTGTCCGAATGACAAAGAGATCTTGTTCCGCCTTGGCATTCTTTACTTTCAACAAGGACTCAATGCGCAAGGGCTACAAATTTACGAAAAACTCAAAACACTCAACTTTTCTCGCACCGAAGAGTTGATTGATTTCTACGGCTTTTTCGCACATGACGCGCTTTCTTAGCGCCAGCTGCATCGGTGTCAACACCCCCCGCTCCTCACTTCTTGCCTTACGCTCGGTATAGGGATAGGGTAAGATCCGCCGAAACCCTGTCCCTTTTCAGGTGAGAACTAAGAAGCAAAAAAATATCGCTTTTTGAAAAAGTGAGGATGTTTTAAATTAAATTTGTCTAAAGGCCTAACCGAAAGGACATGCGGGAAGTAACGCTTGTGGAGATGTCGAGTTTTACTCCGAAACAGTTTTTTGTGGAAACCCTTTCATAAAACCCATTTAAAATAGGAATTTCCTATGCGCCCGTTAATCTATCCAGCTCTTTTCATTGCTGTTCTATCCTATTTCCCTGTTGCTACTTGCGCCCCAAGTAGCGAAAACAAAGCCCCTTCTCTTTCTAATGAAGAGCTTTTCGCTGAGCGCCGCATCGCAGAATTTTGGAAAGACGGAGACGATGAACGCGTCAAAGAAAATATCGCCCTTTTTGCTATGCACCACCCCGACAGTCCGCTCAACGACCATTTCCAAGCTATCTTGGCCGAAATAAGTTTTAAGCAAGGAAATTTCGAACAAGCCCTTACCCTCTATCAACAACTCAAAGACCCTGTCGTCATTGAAAAAATCACCTTCAATAAATTGCATTGCTATTACGAACTCGAACAATTTCCCGAGCTCATACAAGAGGCTCGCCCCTTCATAGGAGCCTCGATCGAGTCTGTTGAAAAGCGTCAAGAGGAGCTTCTATTTTTGATGGGCGAATCGCTTTTTAGAACCGCTCTACAAGAAGACAATCTCGACCAGAAAAAAGCACTTGCCACCGAAGCGCAAACCTATTACGACCAAGTCACTAAAAAAGAGTACGCCTCTCCCAAACAACTTGCCCAAGCAGAGATCTTGCTCATCTTAGAAAAATACGAAGAAGCAGCCACGGCTTGTCATGCCCTTGCCAACCAAGAAGCGCTCTATAAAGAAGATCTTCTCTTCAAAGCGGCTCTTGCAGAGTCCCACTTCGATCCCGAGAAAGCCCTGCAAACCTTTGTTCTCGTCGAAGGCCTCCAAGGAAACCGATCAGGCGAAGCCGCTTTCAATCAAATTGTCCTCCTTTTTCAAGCTGGCAGCTACGAAGAGGTCCTTGTGCAGGCAAGCGCCGCCTCTTCTCTTATTCCCGACGCGCTGCAACCCACCTTTCACCTGATTGTAGGAAAAACGCATTTTGCCCTCGATCACTACCAAGAAGCCACCGCCCCTTTAGCGACTTACATTGCCACGCAGCAAACCCCCTCAGAGGCACTCAAAAATGCCCTCCTCATCCAAATGAGCTGCGCTCATTATTTAAACGATGAACCTCTTTTCCACGCGAGTTTCGATCAGCTCACAACTTCCTTTCCGCACGATCCAGAAACGCCGAAAGCACTTTTCATGCATGCGATGATGCTCAAAGAACGAGGCGACCTCGCCTTAGCCGAAGAGAAGCTCTTGCAAATTAAAGCATCTTACCCACAATTTCAACACCAAGAAAGCTTTATTTTTGAAGATGGCTTTCTCGCTTATCAAACTGAGCGTTGGGAAGACAGCTACCACGCCTTCGCTACCTATGTACAGCAATTCCCCGAAGGGTCCCGCTTAGAAACAGCATGGAAGCTCTTTTTTTCCTCTTCTGTTAATCGATATAAAGCCGCGCTCGACAGCGATGATCCCACTTCTTACTCTAAAGAGGCCTTCTTTGAAGACCTTTCTCTTTTAGTCGACAAACGCTCTTGTTTTGACAACAACGAATGGGTCGACTACATGATTCTTCACGCGAAAATCTCGTATGAACTCGACCGCTTTAAAGAGACCCTCTATTTTTTACAAGATCGGATCTTTACAACAATTGAAGAGGGAACTGGGCACGACTTCCCACTTGCAGAAGCTCACTATATTGCCGCCTTATGCTACAGCCAACTTGACTCCGACTACTCAGCTTTCTGCATGCACCTTGAAAAAACTCTTCAGCTCAACCCCGATCTCTACAGTTCATCGATGATCCGCAAGCAACTTTTCAATGCCTACATCTCTCTAGATGGATTCGGCGCGCC
>CAYTIT010000005.1:13323-17366 GCA_964437975.1 uncultured bacterium | reverse complement strand
AGCACTCGATGCGTGGGGAGAACCCTATCGCATTAACGCTGGCGACGGCGCTTTTTATGGTCCAAAAATTGACTTACATGTTCACGATGCGCTTGGGCGGGCATGGCAGTGTGGCACGATTCAACTTGACATGGCCCTTCCCGAGCGCTTTGATTTAACTTATAAAGACCGCGATGGAGAGCTCAAGCGTCCCGTCATGGTCCATCGCGCTATTTTTGGCTCTATTGAACGGTTTTTTGCTATTCTTATTGAACATTTTGCTGGCAAGTTCCCCTTGTGGCTCAGCCCACGCCAACTGTGTTTGATCCCCGTTGCTCCAACCCATTTGTCTTACGCGACGACTCTTGCTGCAAAAATGCGCACTGCAGGGCTCCAATGCCACCTAGACAGCGGCGCAGAATCTCTTGGAAAAAAGGTGCGCAATGCTCAGCTTGTGCAAACCAACTATATGATCACAGTAGGCGACCGCGAGCAAGAAAACGGCACCATTTCACTTCGCACCCGCGATAATACCGTCCACGGTGAAATCGCTCTAGATGACTTTCTCAAGCGCGTCCTTGTTGAAAAAGACAACCGTCAGATTTCGCCTTCTTACCAAAAAAACTTGGCTCCCTCAACGAAAGCCTAAACAGCAGCATGAAAAAAATGCAGGCCACTCAAAATGAAAAAGTTCTGCCGATGGGTGACTCAAAAAATCGGTCTAGTCGATCGGTGCCCTAGAAGGTTTCGATCAGGCGCCTTTTGGCAAAAGCGCCGCTGTGGTGGACGACCAAAGCTGTTGAAGGGGCCGTGTCGGGGAAAAGCCAGTTGGCCTCCTTGGGAAGGAGGGCAAAGGGATGGGCCGTTTGGTGAAGGAGGTGAGAAAGGGCACTTTGCTCGGAAAACTCGCGATTGCAGGCATGATAGCAGCGGCGAATCCACGCATTGACAAGCGAAGAGCGACAGTGAAAGAGGAGGACCCCTGCTTGGTAACCAACGACTCGGGGCCTTAGCGCCCCGGTTTGATGAAAGGCCTGCTCATAACGCGCCGCATCGCGGGTCAGGCCAAATGAACGATGCCTAAGGTTGTTGCTGAAAAGGGGCGCTAGATCGGCTTTCACCTCGCAGTCGATGTCAAGCCAAAGATTGTGCGTGTAGGGCGCTTGCTCAAGACAAAAGGCTTTGGTAAACCAAATAGGGCGCATCGACCAAACATACCCTGGGACACGCCTAAGCCATGGCAGGGCCGGATCCAGCGCCTCTTTAGGCTTGAATAAAGAGTAGGGCGGCGGGAAAGAGCCTACTTCCATCCGGCGCTCACACCAGCTACGCGCTGAAGTGGTGAGCCCAAAGTCAAAGAGGGTTACAGGAAGGGTGTTCGTCGCCTGGTAGTGACGCCACCACCAGGGAAGGAGCCACTCTTGTCGACTATCACACCCTGTTAGAATCCCTCTATTCTTCATGGCGACCCTTTGTCACAATCACAGGACCCATCGGCTAAAAAGGTCTCAACTTTTCCCTGAACTAGAAGGCTGTCTGATCGAGAATAGCTCTCTATTAGAGAACCGTTTTCTAAAAAGAGTGCGGCATCAAGCACCTTTTTTGCAAAAGCCATATCTTGTGTTGAAATGACCCACCCGACCCCTTGTTTTTTCCATTTGACGATGTAATCCATTAAAACATGTGTATTTTCTGGATCTAAAGCCGAAGTTGGCTCGTCTAAAAGGACAAAGGAAGGGGATAAAAGTAAGGTGCGCGCTAAAGCAACCCGCTGCCGTTGCCCTCCTGACATTTGATAAGGATAAGTCGAGGCAAGTGTGCTCAGCCCGAAGTGGTCTAACATATCCATCACTTTTACTTTGATCGCCGATCGACTCCAATTTGTCAATAGAGAAAGGGGTTGCGCGCAATGGGAAAAAGTTGTCATATGGGGAAAGAGCCCATAGGATTGAGCAAGGTAACCTACAATTTGGCACCTTTTTTTGGGCGGCAACGAGGCTAACGGGGTTGTGCAGTCTACCGAACGTGATTCAAGAAGCGGGAAGTGCGCCCCAGCCAGCGCACCAGATTGTTTGTCGGCGAGGCAGCCTCTATCCGTCGGAGATCGTGGAGATGATGGCACAGGCAAAAAATCGATGCTTGAGTTGCGCTCGGTATAAACAATTTGCCCTGTATAGTTCGATTCAATTTGAGCAAGACATCGCATCAGTGACGTTTTGCCCGAACCACTTTTGCCGAGTAAAAGGGTGACTTGGGCTGGATGGGCTGTGAAAGAGATTTTTTTTAGGATATTTACCTCTCCCTTAGCAGAAGGTTTTTTCAAAGACACATCTTTAATAGTTAACATAGTGAAACCTCTTTTCGATCCGTTTCGTCATCCAATTCAGGGCAAGCGAAAGGCCCCCATAAAAAAAAGCAAGAGCAAGGTAAATCGGAACAGGCTCTAGCTCTCTTGATACGACGTTCATCCCGATTCGCGTTAACTCAAGCATGCCAATAGACGATGCAATCGCTGTGCTTTTAAGGAGCGATTCGAATTCGTTATTTAAAGCGGGAAGAGCAGCTCGGAAAGCTTGGGGAAAGACAATGTGAAACAGGGTTTGTCTCTTTCCATACCCCAAAGTCGAAGCAGTTTCCCAATGGGAGGTCGGAAGAGTATCAATCGCTCCCCGGATGAACTGCGCGACATATCCCGATGAGCACAAGCCCAAGGCGAGAACAGAGGCGGGAAAAGGCTCTAGTTGAAATCCGCACAACTCAGGGACGACAAAGTAAATAATTAATAGCTGCACAAAAAAGGGAACAGCACGCAAGGCGAACGTCACCCCTTTGATGAATCGCGATAAGAACAAGCAATGAAGCTTCTTACACGTTACCATGCCAAAAAAGATCCCAAGCAACACGCTAAGTAGGCTGGCCAAGAGAAAAAGTTCAACTGTGACGACAACACCTTGAAAAAAAAGGGGGAGCGAACGCCAAATCAGGGCAAAGGGGTCAGGTGTCATTTTTTAGCCCCCACTTTTTCTCGAGTTGGAGAAGGACTCCTTCTTGTTTTAGCTCTGTAACAGCTCGATTGACTGCGCGCACTAGCTCATGATTTTTATTGAGACAAATACCATTACCTTCTGCCTGCATGTGTGGGGGCAACGGGAGAAAGAGAACGTTGAGCTCGGGATATTTGTGTTGCAAGCGCGCGACTAGCGAAAGATCAACGGCAGAAGCGCATGATTTTCCACATTTGAGATCGAGAATCACATCGCTTATCCCTTCGAGATATTTAAGAGAAAGAGACGAGCACGTTTGCAAAATACCTTCTTGGTAAGATCCCGCTTCAACACACACCGGCTTGTCGGCTTGTGTTGCTAAATCGGAAAGAGTATGGATATTTTCGGGAACCTGACCCCAAAAAATAAGAGGCACTGTGTCGATCTTCTCTCCTTGATAGTGAATCAACTCAAACCGCTTTTTTCTGGTTTCGGTGATAGAAATAGCCCAAATCAAGGCGTCAACTTTGTTTTGCTTGAGGGCGAGCATAAGACCAGGCATATTTCCACAATCTTTGAGCTTAAGTGGGCGATTCAGTTTGCGAGCGAGTTCTTTTGCTACATCGATATCAAACCCTTCGTAGCCTCCTCGATCATTTAAGCTAACAAAAGGCGCATAGCCACTTGTCGTTCCGACGATGAAAGGTTGGAGTGCCCAACTTTTCGCACTGACTAAACACGCCAGTGTAACCAAACTAACAATGAAATTTTTCATATCGCTACCTAAAAAATGTTGAAAAAAATACACACGAGACCCATCAGCTAAAGAAAAGATATCTAAAACTGATCAGATAAAAAGAAAAAAATTAAATATGATGATGGTGGGAGGATGGAATGAGCGCGCTGAAAGAAGCTAAGATGGGCTGATTCATGGAAGTTCCTCCGTCATTTGAAAGACGCTCTCAAAGATAAGTTGGGCATGGCAAAAAAGTCAATGAGCTTTTCTTTCTTTCTTTTCAGAAAGTCGCGTCCCGCATGAGGTGAAATTTACGCTCCTCTCCCCCATAATGGGCAATAAGC
>CAYTIT010000005.1:0-13306 GCA_964437975.1 uncultured bacterium | reverse complement strand
CAATAAGCGCTGCCTTGTTTTCTTGCTCTGGGGTGAGCCAGTTATACATAGGCGGCAAAACAGAGACGTGCCACCGGTTGATTGCAATCGTGTGACTAAGCGCTGTTTGTTCTGAGTACTCGACATTTCGGTAGGTCAAGCAGTGACAAGCCCACTTCGAAATTCCAGGTGCGCCATGGCGAAAGGGAATCACCCCAGCTTGGTAGCCGGCGGCATGGGGAAGAAGGAAACCCCAACTCTTCCAGCGCTCAACTGTGCACGGCTCGTCAAGGGCAACGGCAAAGCCTTCGCTGTTGTGACAATAGGAAAAAAGGTCTTCAATCGAGCCACGACACTGACAATCGAGATCGAGCCACACCGTTTCTTCAAAAGGGGCCTTGAACAGGGAAAAGGCTTTTGCAAACCAAAGTTTGCGACTTGCTTGCACGGTTTTTTTCCAATGGGAAGGCCATTCCCTGGGAAGGGGGAAGGGATCAATAGAGTGGAACAAAGAATCAGGCAAAGAAAACGAGACGACGTCTCCTTGTGTTGCGCAAAAACGACGCGCACTTTGCGTCATACCAAAATCGACAAAAAGAACGGGAAAAGAGTTATGCGCGGTATAATGGCGCCACCACCATTTAAGGAGCCATTCGCTTTTCTCATCACACCCGACAATGATGCCCCGCTTGTGTTGGCATGGAGCCCAGTTGAACAAAGAGTTCATAGTAAAATACCCCCTTGGTCAAATCTCTTGTTTGCTTAGCTAGCCCGAGCGCAGCGCAGCGCTGCCGAAATCAGGGCGCTGAGCTCGGGTGGGTCTGAAAATTCCCGCAGAGTTTTTTCGACGACACGCTGAGCTTGGGTCGATGAATAACCAAGACGGGTCAAGGCGTTTAAGGCATCTGCAGCTGTTTGGTTCTGCTCGAAAAAAACCCCTGTTTTTTTTGCAAAAGACGCCGCGCCAATTTTATCGCGTAGTTCAAGAACAAGTCTTTCAGCTGTTTTCTTGCCAATTCCAGGTACTTTCGAAAGGAGTGAGATATCATTTGCTACAAGAGCTGCTTTTAACATCGGTCCTTCGAGATGGCCAATGAGCGCAAGCGCTGTTTTCGGACCAACGCCAGAAACAGCGCTGAGCTGTTCGAAGAGAGTGCGCTCGTCTTTTGTTAAAAAACCGTAGCTGCGCTGCGAATCCTCTCGGAAGATCTCGGCAATATAGAGCGTCAGTGTCGATCCTAAAGGGGAAAGCCGCGTGTAGGTACTGAGAGGGATAAAAAACCGGTACCCAATCGATCCCACCTCAAGAGTAGCGCTATCTGGCGTCGCACTCATTAGCGTGCCTTTCATGTAGTCGAGCATAGGGGAATCCTTGTTTGGTGAGAGTGACAAAGGGCCAAGGCCAAAGCATCGGCGGCGTCTTGTGGCTTTGGAAGTGATGGAAGCCCTAAACGGAGCTGCACCATCTGTTGGACAGATTCTTTAGAAGCGCTTCCACGTCCAGTGACGGCGAGCTTGGCTTTTGTCGGTGAATATTCGCTTACAGGGAGCTCTTTTTTTGCCGCAGCGAGAAGGGCAATGCCTTTGGCAATGCCAAGTTTGAGCGCGCTTTGGACGTTTTTGTGAACATATTGCCCCTCAAGAGCCACCTCGCCAATGGGGTAGTGCGCTAGTAGGTGGTTAATAGCATCGAAAAGGAGCGCTGTTTTTTTCGCAAAAGAGGCTTGAGGTGGGAGACGGATACAACCATAGTCAAGGGCGCGCCATTGCTGAGCATCACCTTGAATGATGCCATATCCCGTAACGTGTGTGCCCGGATCGAGGCCTAAAATCGTCTTCGGATGTTTCATGGATGTCATTATGAAGCCTTTAAAAAATGTGGGCAAGCTTCTGTTTTGCAAAAGGGGAGGTATGGTAGACTTAATTTCTTTTGCCGTGATGTTGTGTCGTGCCCGTTGAAGTAAAAAATGCCCTTTTAAGGATGCCGAACTGGATCGGCGATAGTGTATGCGCAACACCTATTGTTGCCATGTTGCGCCGCGCCTACCCCGAAGCTAAGATTACCGCCATGTGCCGCGGGCACATTGCCGATCTTTTGACCTGCGATCCGAGAATTGATGCGCTCGTTTCTTTTCACCCCAAAGGGGCGCTGCACAGAAGAGAAGAAGCGCGCAATTTAAGAAAGAAACTGAGAATGGGTCAATATGACCTCGGGCTCCTTTTGACACACTCTTTTTCCTCTGCGTGGCAATTTTGGACAGGAAACGTCAAAAAGAGAATCGGCTTTAATAAAGATGGCCGGCGCTTTTTTCTCTCAACCGCGCTCCCACTTCCCAAGCAAAGAGAACATCTTGTCGCGACCTATCAGCGCTTGCTTACCCCTTTAGGGCTTCGAGAGCGCCCCTTGCCTCCCAAGCTCTACGTGACAGAAAAAGAAAAGGTGGATGCGCGCCATTTTCTTGCGCACTATCGCCTTAAACCAGACCACATCCTTATCGGGGTGCATCCCGGGGCAGCTTATGGATCGGCAAAGTGTTGGCTTCCCGAACGGTTTCGCGCACTTGCCAAAAAGCTTCTCGACTACAACTCCTCTTACGTCCTTGTCTTTTTAGGAAGCTTAGACCAAAAAGAGCTGATCAACCGCATTACCTACAACCTTTCAGCACGCGTCGTGACGCTAGCTGGGCAAACAAACCTACGACAGCTGATGGCACTGATAACACAGCTCGATGTTCTCGTGACCAATGACAGTGGCCCGATGCATATTGCCGATGGGCTAGCGGTTCCGGTGGTCGCCCTTTTCGGGTCGACAGATCCCCAAAAAACACATCCTTACAGGCAAAAAGAGAATGCCCTAAGTGCTCGCGTGGCGTGTGCTCCTTGTTTTCAACGCGTTTGCCCTATCGACTTCCGGTGCATGAAGGGAATTACTGTCGATCGAGTCTTCGGCCATGTTCTCGCTAAGTTAGAGACAAAGAGGTAATGTGTGTTGACGCGTCTTTTCCGCCCTAACCCGCTCGATGCTATGTTGAAAAAACTCGTTCAGCGCAATCAAAGCCGCCTTCTTGTCGTGTGGAATCGAGGCCTTGGCGATATTGCCTTGGGGTTATACGGCGTGATGCACCGCATCCGCGAATTTATCCCACATGCGTCAGTGACTATCTTGACTCGCCCTCATTTAGCCGAAGGGTTTGCTCTATTAGGGGGGGTGACCGTCTTGGTCGAACCCAACTGGAAGCGGGGCGATCCACTATGTATTCAAGAAGCACTAGCCAAGCACCAGTTGACCCCAAGCATGTTCGATGAGATTTTGGAGTGGATCGATATCACGAAGTGGCTTAAAAAGCAGCTAGGCACGTTGGTTCCCAAATTGCACTGGAAAGACGAGTGGGACAGTTTGAGTGAGCGTTTCGGTTTAGCTGACGGCGAATCATACATCGCTGCGCAGGTGCAAACCGAGACAAGTGCTTTTTATGACCGCGAGCGCGATTGGCCTATTGCTCATTGGCGCGCCCTATTTTCCCGTCTTGTCATGCGAGGACAAAAGATCCTCTTATTTGGCCTAAAACAAACATGCGCCTTTTTAATGGATGGGGTGATAGATCTTCGCGGGCAAACCTCAGTACTCGAAATGTTAGCTCTTCTAAAAAATCGATGCTCAGCTCTTATCGCTCCTGATTCTGGCGTGTTATCAACCGTTTACTTTCTCGATACAACCTTTCCCTTGAAAGTCGTTTCATTATGGGGAAGCCCCCAATGGGGCGTGTTGCGACAACAAGTCGCTTCGCCTAATCGACAACTCGAACACCTTCCCCTCCTAGGAGAGGGAAGAGAGATCGCTCAAATTTCTGTCGAGGCTGTTTATGAGGCATTAGTTTGCACAACAACGCGCACCCCTTAGCCCACCTTCTTACTGAGCAGCCATCTAAGAGCGGCGCGTTGAGTCCTGTTCCCGCCCGATGTGTCGTTAAAGCTCCACGCTCAAAGCCAATAGGCCGCATGGGGTGTTTAATTTTAGCAGGTGGCCAGGGAACGCGCCTCGGCTGGCACGGCCCCAAAGGGTGCATGCCCTTGCCCCTTCCCGGCAACCCCACCCTGTTTGAACATCTTTTAAAAAAAATTGCGCGCAAAGGCAAAGAGCTTCCCGTCGCCATCATGACATCCCCGCTTAATCGGAAAGAGACAGAAAGCTATTTAGAAAAAAAAAGCTACTTTGGCCTGAAACACGTTTCTCTTTTTAATCAGCGTACCCACCCGATCAGCGATAGGCGTGGCTATTTGGTTTACCAAAAAAGAGGTGAAGTAGCTGTTGCGCCGGCTGGAAATGGCGAGGCTTTTCTCTCTTTTTGCCGCTCAGGCTTAGCTCAGCGATGGACACGCTTGGGCGTGACCATCGTGCAAGTCCTTTTTATCGACAATTGGCTTGGATCTCCCTTTGATGAAGAGCTCATCGGTGTTCACGAAGAACAAGGTGTCCAGCTTGTCGTCCGTTGCATCCACCCTAGCACCCCAACCGAGCAGGTAGGACGAGTAGGCGTGCAGCGCGGACGACTTGCGGTTCAAGAGTACACGGAACTGCCTGCGCTCGGGAGGTCTCCTCAGGGAAACCAGCCTTTGTCCTTGGCCTACACGGGGATTTTTTCGTGCACGATGCAATGGCTGAATGAAGTAGCGTCCCAGCCCCTTCCCTACCACCTCGCTTATAAAAAAGGGGATGGACGTGTTTTAGTGGGAGATACGTGGGAACAAGTCGAGCGCGTTGTGAAATTTGAAACATTTCTGTTTGACCTTTTCCCCCAAGCGCGCTCTTTTGCTGTTATCCTTTCTAAGCGCAATCGCCATTTTTTCCCCTTAAAAACCCCAGCAGATGTCAAGCGGCTTGACTTTGAAGCCGCGCCGACTTTCTAAACTGTGGAGGCCGCGTCTGCTTGAGCGCGCGCTGCCCTTCTACTTCGGTTAAACACTTCTCTCTTTTAGAGGAGAGGGGGTGTCAATGCCCCCTGATGAGAGATTGCTTGTCCAAAAAGGACTTTTTAAGACGTCATCTATCGAAGCTCTCTTTTTTTCTGCGCAGAGTAACGAAGAAAGCAGTTCCCAAAAAGCCTCATTTTTAACAAACACATTTTTTTTAGGGAGACGTTTGTAACTCATCTCTTTGATCGATTGATTTGAATCAGCGAAATTGATCACATTTTGGGCCGTCTTTTTCATATTGTTCTCACAATAAAAAAAGGGATAGCAGCCAAGGCACATAGCATGGGCAAGGACGCCAAAAGCCCATAGATCTCCTTTAGCCGTTTGTCCTAGTCCAAGAAGGTTTTCCGGTGCGGTATAAGGGGTGCTTCCGCAACGCGTCATCGCGCGCGCATACTGACAATTTTCTAAATTGTACATAAAGCCAAAATCGATAATTTTTGTTTCGTTTGTTTTTAGATTGACCAACACATTTTCTAATTTAATGTCTCGGTGAATGCAATTTAACTTGTGGATCGCCTGTATTCCACTGGCAACTTGATAAAGAATATCTTTGACGTCTTTAGGTCGGATAGGCTTTATTTTTGTTATAAAAGTAAATGCATCTACAGCATGCGGCATGAACTCGGTAAAAACCCCTGCAATCCGCTCATTTTTGTTGATTGCTATCATCGATAATACATTGTCTGTTTGTCGGTAACAGTCTGTTTTAAAATTCCAGAGGACCATTCCCCATACCTTAAGAACATTAGGGTGGTTGGGGAAAAACCCAAGCCCTTCTCCACGAGAAACACGCCCATTGTGGACATCCACCTGAAAAAACTTAGCCTTCTTTGGATCAGAAGTTTTAAAACACTGTGAGCGTATTTTTTTAAATGCAAACGAACGCTTTTTTTTAGGGTCGTAGCACTCCCAAACAGTGCTGTAGTGCCCTTCTCCTAAGGTGCCCTTTTTGACAAACCCTTGTTGAGCGAAAAGTTCTTTGATCGTTTTGTTTTTCGTTGGCGGCGCCGTTTTGACCCATTTGACATTTGGGAGCGATCGTGGAGGATACGAAATAGCTTTTTGTTTTAATGCCGCTGTCGATAGGCGATCGACTTTAGAAGATTGTTGGGGTGGCTGGCACCAGTTAAAAAAGGGTGCTGGCTGATTGGACAGATTGTTGGATACAGAATATGTCACAAACATTTCCTCAAGTTTCGAAACACAGTCAATGTGCCGTTCTCTCTTACCTAAAAGGTTGGATAGGGTTTGTCTACCGATCGCGATTCAAAAGTAGGAATGTTGCCACGGCCACCGCTTCAGGTTTTTTATTGACGAAGCAGCCGATGAAAAAGATAGCCAAACCAGCAGCCTGATTCTTGAACCGCGATCACGACAAAAGAAAATTTAAAACACCCTTTCTTTTTCAAGAAAGGATATTTTTTACTTTTGGGAGAAAACATCAACACACAATCCCCTTGATCTCAACTTAGCAGCCGAAACTTGCGCAAAAAGAAAGGGCCCGCTATGGGGGAAGAAAAGTAGCGTGTATAAGGCAATGATGCAACAACAAACTATCGCACTATTTGGTGAAGCTGAAAAAGGAACTTTAGCCTCGCCGCTGACAATCCATTCGCTGGTCGAACTGAACGATCAGCTCGGCCACCCCCCAGAAGAGAGCCATGGAGTCGACTTTGCTGTTCAATTTTTGCTCTATGGATGCACGCTGGTTTATATTCGCGTTGCAGAAGAGGGCTTTAGTCATCAACACTATACAAAGGGGTTTGACCTCCTTTTACAAAGCCCTCTCCTTGCTGCTACGTTGAGTGCGATCTGCCTTCCAGGTGTGGGAAATGAGAACATCATCCATGCGACAAAACCCTTGTGTCGCTTATACCACACCCTCTTAATTACAACCGAAAAAGACCTCTACGACTACTTAACCGCTTTAAGTCCTTCTGCTTCCTGAGCCTTCCCATTGCCTGGTTGTGAGCTTTGACATCGCACGCTGTAGCAGCGGCTTCGCCTTTTTGGTCAAGCTCGCTCAGTTAAAATACCCCACTAGCCCATCTTGAGTTGGCTTCATCGACTTTTCCCCTTTTTTCCAATTTGCGGGGCATACTTCACCATGTGCCGTATGAAAAATTAACGCATCGAGTAAGCGAAGAGCTTCATCAACAGAGCGTCCAAGAGGGAGGTCATTGACCAGCTGGTGGCGAATAATCCCCTTTTTATCGATAAGAAAGAGCCCTCTGAAAGCGATCCCTTCATCTTCTTTAAGCACGTGGTAAGCGCGCGCAATCTCTTTGTTTAAGTCGGCAACCAAGGGGTAGGTCACTCCATTGATTCCCCCTTGATTTCTAGGAGCGTTCATCCAAGCAAGGTGGCAAAAAGCGCTGTCAACCGAACATCCGATCACTTGCGCTTCGCGTTGTTCAAATTCTTCTAAGTTATCTTGAAATGCTTGAATTTCTGTTGGACAGACATACGTAAAGTCGAGAGGGTAAAAGAAAAGAATAATATATTTCCCACTAAAAAGATCGAGGGAAAATTCGGAAATAATTTTTCCATTGCATGCCGCTTTGGCGCTCAATGCTGGCGCTTTTTTTCCTATAAGTAAAGAGCTCATCGTATCCTCCCTTAGAAATGGGTTGTTTTCCCATTGATTATCGCAAAAATTGCGCTTTAATACCATCCTATTTTAGGGCAGGGGGGTGTGCCCTTTAAGCGCGTTGCACTGCTACTCTTTTTTGGCCAAGAGGGGCGATCTTGTGTCTACGGCACCCTTGCTACGAGCCATCTCGCGGAACTTGTAAAAACTATTGACTAACGTTAAAACGATGATAAGGGGATAACAAACGACAACGACCGCATGAATCACAACCATGATACGCTCAAATCCAATCAGCGACAGGGCTGCAGCAAGCGCAAGGATAACACAACACCCTTTCTTGTAAGCTATCCGCTTTGGAAGGAGTTCTTGCGCCACAAGCTCGCTGATGGTCATTGTCAAACTAATGACCGTCGTGAGACAGGCGAGCGCAACAGCTGCATTTGCCACTTGAGCTCCTAGCGGTCCTAAAGTGAGCAAGGCTAAATGACAAATCAGCTGCGCAGGCGGGATCCCTTCTAGCGACGGAGCATAAAGGGCAGCTGTGTAGCCAAGCCCAAAATAGACGAGCCCAAGTAGGGCGCACGCTAAAACCCCCGCGCGCAACGTCACTTTCACCGTACGAGCTGATGTGGTTTGCTCGCGCATCGCTATCATATTCCAAATGCCCGAAGAAAAGAAAATTGCCGCGATCAGATCCATCGTATGATAACCAGTGAATAGGCCGTGGCGAAAAGCCTCCTTACCTGTTAGAGAAGAAGCGATGAGCGTCTGGTTTGATAGCCCCCCTTTCAAAATAATAATAAGTAAACACCCTAGCAACAAAGGGGACAAAATATACCCTAAAATAGAGAGCAATGAGTTCTCTTTATAGCAACACAGCAAACAAAGAAGAGCAAAAATAAGGGCAAAAATACCGAGAGAAATTCCCGGGAAAATAGGGGTGATCGCCGCATGGGCAACCGTGATGCACCGTGGCAAAACAGCAAGTGGCCCCAAGAGCGCCAAAGAAGCCCCTAATAAAATCATCCCAATGACCTTGCCAAACCGGGAAAAAAAGGCTTTTACCTTCCCCTGAAACAAAAGAGCCGTGATCAGCCCTAGTAAAGGACCGCCAACCGATGTCAGCAAAAGGCCTAAAAAGGCCAAGCCAAAACGACTTTTAGCCTCCACACCTAAAAGCAAAGGGAAAATCGTGTTTCCCGCGCCAAAGAACATCGAAAAGATCGCGATTGCCAGGGGAAAAACCCCGATATGCCGCGTCAACTTCATAGCCTTACCTGTTCAATCCACTGTTCAGCGCCAATCGTTGTCGTCTCTCCATGTCCCGGATAAACGGCGACATCGGGAGGCAAAGCGGCGAGTTTCTGCAACGATTGCTTCATTGCATTGCGATCTGCAGTTGCCAAACTTAAACTTCCTATTGTCCCTTTAAAGAGGGTATCGCCAGCAATCAAGACGCGCTCTTTTTTCAGGTAAAAACAGACACCGCCGGGACTATGCCCAGGAGTATGCAACACCTTTAAGACCACATTCCCGACGTTGATTTCTTCTTGATCGCGTAAAAAAGAGCATGTTGCCACTCCTTTACAAGGGAAAGGGAGGGGCAATCCATCACAACCGGGACGCTTAACGTTCGCGCTATCGGCTTTGTGAACAAAGACGGGAAGATCCAACTGGTCGACAAAACGAGCCAAGTCGATCAGGTGATCCCAATGTGAGTGGGTGAGTAAGACCTTTTGCAGCGTGACGTTGCGCTCATCTGCAAGCTTTTTCAAGACGTCAAAGCTTCCCTGACCGGGATCGATGATGGCACCCTGAGCACTCTCTGTGCAACTGAGCAAAAATGCATGTGTAGCTAAAGGAGGACAGGTATAAGTATCAAGCTTCATCATAAGCTCATGAGAGGGAAATCTCCCCTTGCCCCAAAAAAGTAAAAAAGCGCACCGGAGAGGACTCGAACCTCTAACCGCCTGGTTCGTAGCCAGGTACTCTATCCAATTGAGCTACCGGTGCCTGCTAACAATATAAAGTTCAGCTCCCGCACAAGAAGCTTGCTGCGCCCCTTCTTGTATGCCCAAAAAATATACCAAAGCGCCGCAATTTTTTGGAGAACTTCCTTGCTGTTTTTCGGGTTTTACCGAAATTTACCGAGACAACTCTCTTTTTCAGGTGGGATCAATATCTTGCGGATCTTTTTCCTTTTTTTTAGACAGGAGATCCGCAAGATGAAAGACGTATCAAAAAACAAGGTTAAGGCGTTGGTTACATCATGCCGCCCATGCCGCCTGGGAAGCCTCCGCCCATGCCGCCCATGCCGCCCATGCCGCCGCCATCAGCGGCCATCTCTTTTTTTGGCTGGGGCTTGTCGGTGATCATGCAAGAAACTGTCAACAGCAAGCCTGCAATCGACGCCGCATAGCTCAATGCACTCCTTGTGACAAGTGCAGGGTCAATGATATGTGCCTCAAGCAAATCTTCAAAAGTGTCTTTCAAGCCATTAAAACCCCAAGCGCCTTTGCTTTCAAAGATCCGTTGAGCGACGACACCGCCTTCTTTGCCGCAGTTTTCTGCAATCGCAGCCGCTGGAGCAAACGCAGCTCGAAACACAATATCTACACCAACTTTTTCGTCATCAGACAGCTCTTGAAACTCTTCTTTAAGACCTTCAACAGCTCGAAGCAGCCCAACACCGCCGCCTGGGATAATCCCCCCGATCGCCGCCGCTTTTGTCGCGCAAATAGCATCTTCGAACCGATCTTTTTTTTCTTTGGCTTCGATCTCTGTTGCCGCTCCAATGCGAATCACAGCAACACCTCCAGACAGTTTAGCCAAGCGATCTTCCAAGTTGTTGCGGTCATAGTCCGAAGAAGCTTCTTCGATCTCGCGTCGAATGTGGGCACGCCGTTTTTCAATCTGCGCCACATCGCCTTTCCCGCCAATAAGGGTCGTTTCCTCTTTGCCGCTGCGCGCCATAGCCGCGTGACCGAGAACTTCTAATCCGACCGAAGCAAGATCAAGTCCCACCTCTTTGCTGACAACTGTTGCCCCTGTTAAGACGGCAATGTCTTGCAAGATAGCCTTACAGCGGTCGCCAAAAGCGGGCGCTTTTGCTGCGCAAAGAGAAAATCCTCCTTTTAACTTGTTCAAAACAAGTGTCGTGAGCGCTTCGCCGTCGATATCTTCTGCAATAATGAAAAGGGGGTTTTGCCCAGCAGCCTTGACCTTTTCTAGGAAAGGGACCAAGTCTTTGGCGCTGGAAATCTTCTCATCTGTCAATAAGATCTGGGCATTGGGAAGCTCTGCGACCATTTTGTCGGGGTGGGTGATAAAGTAGGGCGAGAGATACCCCTTATCGAACTGTTGCCCTTCAACGACATCTAACACCGTCTCGATGCCCTTGGCATCTGCAAGCGTAATAGCGCCATCGTTGCCGACCTTTTGCAGCGCCTTGGCAATAAGCCGACCTGCTTCTTCGTCTCGGTTTGCGGCTAAAGTTGCAACTTGCTGAATTTCCTCCGGCTTGGAGACAGGAGTTGCCAGTTTGTCTAAGCGCTGCAAAACGCGATCAGCTGCCAAACTGATTCCCCGCTTGATCGCCATAGGATCGGCGCCAGCAATCACATTCTTGACCCCTTCCCGAACAATCGCTTCTGCCAATACAATCGCTGTTGTTGTTCCGTCTCCAGCGCTATCCGCTGTTTTAGAAGAGGCTTGCTTCATCAGCTCAACGCCCATGTTTTCGAATTTGTTTTTAAGAGAGATCTCTTTTGCTACGCTGACTCCATCTTTGGTCGATATAGGTGCGCCAAACTCTTTTGCGATAACGACATTGCGCCCTTTAGGTCCCAATGTAGCTTTGACTGCTTTGGCAAGCTTTTCGCCTCCTTCTAAAATTGCTTTGAGCGCTTCTTCATTAAACTGTAACATTTTTGCCATTGGTGTGTCCCTCCCTATTCTACAACTGCTAAAACATCGTCTTCAGACACGATCAGGTATTCCCCTTCATCGCTCGTTTCTACTTCACTGCCTCCATATGTGGTAAACAGCACCTTATCGCCGACCTTGACTTCCATCGGCACGATTTTGCCTTCTTTGTCCATTTTTCCCGGGCCCACTGCCAGGACTTCACCTTGTTTGGGCTTTTCCTTCGCCGACTCAGGAAGAAAAATTCCCCCGCGACTTAAAACGGCGTCAGCCCGTTTAATCAAAACATGGTTGGAAAGAGGTTGAATATTGCGTGATGACATGAAACTATCTCCCTTCAGGTAACACCATAAAAATTTTGAAACATAATAAGGAGAATAGCCCCTTTCTTTCTTTTTGTCAATGCTCGCCTCCCCTTTTTTAGCAGATTTTGCTGGCAATTGCTAAAATTCAAGGGGCGTAGGCCTCAATCAAGTGTTTTTTTCTTTTTTCTTTAAACGCTTCTCGTTCTTTTTTTTGAAAAGCCACCATTTTCCAAGCAGGAAAGCGTTCGTCAAGGAGAAGGCGGTAAATTTCTTCTGTACCGTTGGCGCGGCAAAACAATTTTTTTTGCGTTTCTGTAATTGCCGCAAGTTGTTTGCTCACCTGCGCAGGGTAAAGGCTCTTCAAAATTCCCAATAAAAGATACTGAACTGCCATCGGGCGATACACTTTTGAATCTGTCATCTGAATCAAGACGCCGTGACATTCTCGTTTTGCTAACGACCCGTAAAAGGGGCGATAGTGAAACGGCATGAACCGGACTCCTGGAAGTTGTTGTTGATTGAGTGTTTTAGCGAACACATCAGCATCAATCCAGGGCGCGCCCACCACCTTAAACGGAAGAGTATAGCCTACGCCAATGTTGATCCCCAGCTCACCTAAAATCCCCGTTGAGGCGTAAAAAAGAGGGGTCGTCGCTTCGGGGATCTGTGGACTCGTCGGAATCCACGCTAATTGAGTGTCGGCAAAGCTCATCGAGCGCTTCCACCCTTTCATTGGAATCACCGTCAACGCGCACTGGATATGGTATTCTTCATTAAAAAATGATGCGAGCTCGCCAATCGTCATGCCGTGACAATACGGCACATTGATATACCCTATCATCGACCGCCACTTCTCTTCGAGCAAAGGGCCGTCGACAGTGAGCCCGTTAATCGGGTTAGGCCGATCAAGGACAATCACCTCGATTTTTTCTTTTGCCGCAGCTTCCATGACATAAAAGAGCGTTGTCTCATAGGTATAAGAACGGACGCCGATACTTTGAATGTCATACAAAATGACGTCTATTCCCTTTAACATCGCCTGTGTTGGCCGCCGCGTTTTACCATGCAAACTGTAAATAGGGATAGAGTCGTGTTGCGCCCGATCGCAACATGCTTCACTGGCGTAGCGGTTTCCGCTCCACCCATGCTCTGGCGAGAAAAACGCGGCGATGGTGTACTCTTTCGCATGATCTTGCAAAAGTTGCGCTGTCGACACGAGGTTGCTGTCAACCCCTGTATGGTTTGTTACAAGCGCAACGCGCTTGCCCTGCACTTTTTTCACCCCTCCTTCGTGGAAAAAGAGGTCGACGCCAAGCTGGCAAACACCCGCCCCCTTAACAGAGCTTGCGCCTAGGCAAAAAAAGGCAAACGGGATCACAAAGAACCTGCAGCAGGCTCGTTGCAGTCGTTCGCTCGCCAGGCGTCTATTTTTCGCTCGTTTCATGGCAAATAGGGTAGGGGGGTTACAAGATCGCTGAAAAACTCCTCCCCATAGCTAAACCAAGGGGCTACCTTTTTCTAGTTTTAG
>CAYTIT010000004.1:0-17795 GCA_964437975.1 uncultured bacterium | reverse complement strand
CCATTTTTATGGACAAACCATTTGAAAATAATTTCCATAAAAATGCATCGGCAGCAATATCTAAAACGATAGATTTTTCTTTGATTTTTGTTCAATCAAGTTTTTTAGATTTATCGAAAAAGTTAAGCAACATTTATTCCAGCTCTGTTAAGTGTTACTATGCGGAGCACTTTAAGCTTCAAGATTACGCTACCTTAACTGCTGATTACGCTACCTTAGCTGCTGACGCTTTCTACTTAACAAGTTATGTGACATTTTTTAACCCCCTCTTATCAAGTCAACTTTATCTTCTTGGAATGGGGTGTGAGGCTTTAGCAGATGCTGCATCTACTTATAGCAACTGTCAATATCTACCAAAGGCTTCAAATCCATTAGCGCTCATGGCAACAGCTAAAAAAATCGGGGCAACGGCAGTGAAATACTTGAGTGCTCGTTCCCCCATTATTAAAACCATGTATGAAGTGATAGACGTGGCGTATTATACGCTTCAAACAGACTATTTCGCTCGCCAGCTACACTCTTATTACACTGCTAACCACAACGAATGAACGCCATAGCCACATTCGGCATAGGTCCTTGCAGGCGATTTTCTAGAACATCGCCTACGCTTTTTTATCCGTAGGAGATCGCTCGCTCAGCGCTCGGCGCTTGTTGATCGGCGAAGCAGCCTATATCCATCAACTTAAGTCCGCTCCAACTTTGCCGCTACTGGAGCTGCGCTTGATTTTAAACCAAGTTATAAAGTAAATTTTTTATTTTTTAGTCGAGCACTCTAGGCAGCCTTGGCTCGTGCTGAGTCAACTGCACGTTTTTACCCAAACTCAACGTCTTGCGGCCCATGCGTACGCGCACTCACTATTAACCCTCTAGTCACAAAGGCAAATGTATGACAACACCTATTGACCACCCCACCTCAACTTGTTCCCTCAACATGATAGAAGAAGAGGCTTCTGTTGAATCGCCCCCTACTTCAACAGCGCGGAAAATCTACGATTTTACAACGAGTTTTTTGGCTAAGCTGCCCAAAGAGTGCTTTAATACAACAGTTAGGCTCGCAGCCACGTATCTCGTTAAAACCTATGTAGGCGAAAGCTCGCTGCATAAAATTGGGTGCGAAGCGCCCTTAAAGCTCTTTCTCAGCATGGTCGGTACAGGTCTTGCAACTTGGAGTTGGAACCTCCTTTGCACCTGACCTTAACTCAACCTGGAATCAGCGCGCCGCTTGCTTCCATTTAATGTTGCATCCCATGCTAGGGTGTTGCTCTGGATTGACTTGCTTTCCCGATATAACGCAATCTAATGCAGAAAAAAGATCGTTTCCCGTGACAGGGTGACTCTTTCCAGGGCGGGCTTGATCGAGCTGACCTCGATAGACAAGGGCCAAGTTGGCGTCGTAAACGAAAAAATCGGGCGTGCAGGCGGCGTGGTAGGCGCGCGCAACGTCTTGCGTTTCATCGTAAAGGTAAGGAAAGGGAAACTGCCAATCAACAGCGACTTGAGCCATTGCAACTGGATTATCTTCGGGATAGTTTGTCACATCATTTGAGCTGATCGCAACAAAGCCCACTCCTTGCTTGAGATAGTGCTTAGCACGTTGAACAAGTACCTCCTGAATGTGTTGAACATAGGGACAGTGGTTGCAAAGAAACATCACCACGGTTGCTTTTTTCTGATCGGCGACTTGCTTAAGTGTGATCTTTTCCCCTGAAATCACCTCTGGAAGAGAAAAATCGGGAGCTTTTGTTCCTAGAGGAACCATGGATGAAGGGGTTTGGGTCATTTTTGTGGTCATCCTAAGTTAAGTAAAGACTCCACTTTTTTGCAGGATCATCGCTAAAATTGTCAAGGGAATGACCCACTTTACAAAAAAATACCAAAGTTGCCACATCTTTTTGTCCACAAAGACTTTTTCTGTTTTTTCTCGAGCCAAGACCCAGCCGACAAAAATCGCCGTTAAAAGTCCCCCTATAGGAATGACCCAAGTCGAGACAAATGTATTCATGATGGTTAAAAATCCATGTCCGTAAATGACGCTCCAGGTCGGGAAAATAGCGCGTGAAAAACTCAGCGCACTCGGAATGCCAAAAATAAATGTCCCGCTTGCCACGACAAAAGTCGCTTTTTTACGACTATACCCTTTGAGTTCCATCAAATTTGCCGCAACAACTTCAATAAAAGGGATAGACGAGGTCAGCGCTGTGAAAACAAAGAGGGTAAAAAACACTGTCGAGAGAATCAGCGACCCTGGCATTTTGGCGAAAAGGTAGGGCAACGTTTTAAACACGAGCCCTTCGCCCGCCTCTGGGGCGAGGTCAAAGGTAAAAATAACGGGGAAAATCGTTAAAGCAGCCAAAATAGCCACGACAATCACAGCGAAGCTGATCACAAAAGCAAGCTGCGGAATCCGCTCTTCTTGGCGCATGTAGCTGCCATAACTGATCATGATGCCCTGACCAAGACTTAACGTAAAAAAAGCAAGCCCCAAGGCCTCAAGGGCATTTGAAACAGTAAATGTGTGCCAATTGATATCAAAAATAAAATGGACCGCTTGCCCAAAACCCTCTAACGTTAAGCTATACCCAAATAAAATGACCAACATCACAAAGAGCGCACGCGTCATGATTTTTGACCAAAACTCAATTCCCTGACGCACTCCGGAAATGACGATGCTCGCGGTAATCAGGGTAAAGAGAAAATGCCAAAGCACCGTGATGCTTCCAGAGTGCGATAAAGTCGTAAATGCTGCTGAAATTTCCTCCGGAGAAGAGGTTTGATAAACCCCGTTGAGCGACATGAGAATATAGCTCATGCCCCAACCCGCGATCACACTGTAAAACGACATAATAAGAAAGGAAGCGAGCACACCAAACCAGCCAACAACTTTCCAGCTGGGCCTTTGGTGAGCAAGAACGCCAAAGGCTCCAACAGCCGCCCGCTGCGATTGCCGGCCCAAGTGGAGTTCAGCGATGAGCATGGGCACGCCGATAAAAGCAATGCACAGAACATAAATCAGTAAAAAAAGCCCACCCCCATTTTCACCAACAGTATAGGGAAACTTCCATAAAACCCCGAGGCCAACAGCAGATCCAATCGCCGCTAAAATAAACCCTAGTCTTGACCCCCAGTGTTCACGCATCCCCCTGCTCCTTAAATTGCAGCAGCTGATCGAAGTCAAACAGACCGCTTTTTTGAATAATGATAATAACAAGCATTGCCGGCACAACAAAGCGAATAAAAAAGCGCCATGGCCGCCATAAAAAAGCCCCTTTGCCTCCACTGACAAACTCAGCGCGCGCGACCTTAGCGTCGAGAACCCAACCGGCAAACAACGCGCTGATCAATCCTCCGACCGGAATGATCCAAATCGAAACGAGATGATCGATCGTTTCCAAGAAATTTTTTCCGTAAATTGCACTCCAATCCGGGAAAAGGCCCCCTGAGTAAGAAAGAGCACTTGGAATCCCCACAAGAAACGTGGCTAGACTCACAATCAAGACAGCTTTGCGCCTTGTCCATTTCCGTAGCTCCATCAAATTTGCCGCGACCACTTCAATCAGCGGCAACGCCGAGGTAAGTGCCGTAAAGACAAATAAGACAAAAAACATCGTCGATAGGAAGAGCGCGCCGGGAAGCTGCGCAAATAGATGGGGCATGGTAGTAAACACAAGTCCCGTCCCCTCAGCAGGCGGAACAGAAAAGGTAAACACGACGGGAAAAATCGTCATCGAGGCCAACATGGCGACGATGATGACGGCAAACGCGACCACAGCACCTAAGGTGGGAATACTTTCTGAACGTTGCATATAGCTTCCGTAGCTGATCATAATTCCCTGGCCGATACTCAACGTCCAAAATGCGAGTCCGAGCGCTTCGATCACACTCGACAAACTCAATGTCTCTTTATTGGGCATAAAGACAAAGCGAGCCGCTTCTTGGAACCCCTCAAGCTGAACGCCGTAGAAGAAAAGGAGTACCAGCAAAATCAAAAGCGCTTGGGTCATGATTTTCGCCCACCGCTCAATGCCTTGGCGCACCCCAGACATCACAATGCTTGCTGTAATCAGAGTAAAGAGAAAATGCCAAAACAGCGTGATCCCCCCTGAACGGGACAACACCGTGAACACCTCGGTGACTCCCTCGCCCAAGTGATGAAATCCCGATAAAGACATAAGCACATAGCTCATACCCCAGCCGGCAATGACGCTATAAAACGACATGATAAGAAAAGACGAAGCCGTGCCCAAGTACCCGGCGATTTTCCACTGTTTATTGCCGCTACCGAGCTCTTCGTAAGCCCCGATAGCAGCTCGCTGACTCGCCCGTCCTAGCATCAATTCGGCGATAAAGATGGGAATCCCGACGACCAAAACACAGATAAAATAGGCAAAAAGGAAAAATCCCCCTCCATTTTTCCCAACGACGTAAGGGAATTTCCACAAAAGCCCTAGTCCAACAGCCGACCCAAGAGTCGCCATCAAAAAGCCAAAGCGGCTTTTCCAATGTTCTCGCACTTGGCTCATTGCTGGACTCCTTTGAAAATAGGGAAAGTATACTACCTGACTTGTTCCGAAAAGGTCAAGGCAATCGCGATTGGTGGATACAACACAACCGCTGTCAACCCAGCAGCGCAAAACCCATACTGTTTCGTCATCTTTTCATTCCCCGTTTGTTGCCCTAAGATCGTTCCACTAATAGCCATGACATCTCCCAGAACCAATCCACCATAAAGCAGCGAAACAGTCATCGATTGACAATCGCCTGCACAAAAAATTTCTTTCCATTGTCTCAAATAGCGTGCACAACATGCGTGCACCCTATGGGGAGGACGTGTTCCTCTCATCCTTGCATAGTCAGCAAAAAGGGGAACTGTGGTGTGCGGATTCCGATTAGGGGGACGTAGAACCGATAACTGAACTTCACTACTCATCATATCTCCATAGCACGGCTACCCCTTACTTTAGCGGGGAAGGCCGTGCTTGTTTAGGTTGTTCAAAAGAAAAGACAACCCCCAAAGATCTTAGCGCTCTATCGCACGCAAGTCAAGAAGCGGGACGTTTGCCAACACCAGCGATCGTTGATCGGCGATGCAGCCGGTCAACAAGATGGAGATGATCAGTCAACTACTCGATCCCCTGAAGGGGATGAGCTTTCAGCTAGCACCTTTGCCGCTGATTCGGGTCGGTTGACACGCGCCCCCATCTGCTGAAGCAATCACACATGCAGCGTTGTCGTCTCCATCCGTCTCGCCACAGGCTGCGCACGTCACCCTCGCGCCTATTTTTTTAAAAAAATTTTTTGAAATCTATTCCATAAAATCAAGGTTTTTTTTATCATCCTTTTTTTACCCTCTTCCCCTGCTCTTAGATGATGCATTGAGACAGAAACGTTGTTGACCTTGGCTTCTACCGATTGTGCCGCACCCCGCGCTCAGCGATTTTGTATCGGCGAAGTAGCCGGTCAACAAGATGGAGATGATGGCACAGACAACCAACCACTTCTTGAATTAGGATTGGTCTGTAAAAGGTTTGCCGGCAACTTCCTTACGCGTTTAGGAGGACTCTATGTCTGTATGTTCCACCCCTACCTCCCTTGCCCCCCCTACAATGCCCCTTGAGCTCGTTCCCTCGAACTCAACAACCGGGTTCTTTAAAGCGTGTGGGGATCACGAAAGCACCGTCGCTAGAAATCTCTTTCATCAACTTAAAAAGCCTGGCACACACTCGATTCAACTCTCGTTTCACCCCCAAAACGACTCTAACAACAACCAACAGACTCAAAAGAATGACAAGTTACAGCCACAAGAAAACGCCAACGATACAAAGATGTTCACCGTTGTCTATGAAGTCAAATCGCGGTTAGTCAAATATTGCACGCTCTGCTTTCCTTCGAGCTGCTTTGCTGCATGGTGTTGCTGCTGCGTTGGCACCAAGCTCGAACAAAAACACCTCATTATTCTAAGCACACCAGAAAAAAATATAGAACTTGGTCGGGCAGAGGGAACCTCGAAAGAAGAAGCCTGTCTCCTTGTATGCCATAACATTATCACAGTTGTGCATGAAACTTTAAGCCAACAGCCTACCTCAAGCACCTGCTCTTGCCTTTTTCCTTGCAGCTTTAGCTGCATGAAAACCTGCTGTCCGTGCTGCATATCCTCGGCTATCAATCGCATGGTGTCTGCTAAAATATCCCCATCGCCACCACCACCGATGTCCCCGCCCCTTTCTTTAGACTAATGACTCGACGACTACGAGGCGAGGGACTTGTCACAAACGCGCTGCTGACTAGTTGGTGCCAGCTGGTTGTTTGTTTTTGATATACTCAATGACATCGCCGACCTTTTTCAGTTTTTCCGCTTCTTCTTCGGCAATTTCAAATCCGAATTTTTCTTCAAATGTCATAATCAGCTCTGTTAGATCTAGAGAGTCGGCATTTAAATCTTCGACGAAAGATTTGTCTGGCGCGACTTCACTGCGGTCAACACCAAGTTGCTCGACAACGATATCCATCACATCTTGTTCTACTGACATAGTTTATTGCTTCCTTTGTTTAAAAGTTAATCGTGTGACACTTTCACCCCCCCTCCGTCAAAGAGGCGGGTTTCTAGACTGCTGTCCGATCATGACCTCGCGTGCGCACACACTATGCGCCAAGCTAGTTCTTTATCACGCAACCATCTAGACAACTTTGGCCCGCGTCTAGGCTACTTCTACTGTTCCCACAAGGGAGACGTCGATACGTTGAGGCTTTTAAGCTCCAGCACCCCGCTTCCTTCAATCGCGCTCAGTCTAAAGCGCATCTTTTTTAAGCCAGCATTCCCCCATCAACAGTTAAGACTTGCCCTGTGATGTAATTGGAAAGGTCGCTTGCTAAAAAAAGAGCTGCTTGTGCGATCTCTTTCGGGTCTCCTAATCGCTTCAAGGGAATGCGCTCTAAAAGAGCTGCTTGTTGCTTCTCACTGAGCTTCTCGGTCATCGGCGTTTCAAAAAACCCCGGAGCAATACAATTCACGCAAATCCCACGCGCACCCACCTCCTTGGCGAGAGAGCGGGTGAGCCCAATAAGGCCGAGTTTAGAGGCGGCATAATTCACTTGACCGGGATTTCCCGTTAAACCAATGACCGAGGCAATATTGATAATTTTTCCAGAGCGCGCTTTGATCATCGGGCGAATCACAGCCTGGCATAAATAATACGCCGATTTTAAATTGGTCTGCATGACACAGTCCCACTCTTCTTCTGTCATCTTCATCAAAAGGGCATCACGGGTAACGCCGGCGTTGTTGACTAAGATGTCAATCCCACCCCATGCTTCAAGCAACCTCGCTACACTGCGCCTAACACCTTCTTTTTGCGTCACATCAACCGTTTGTGCCCACACTTTTTGTACGTCGGGAGCGCTTCGCTCCGCTTCAATTTCCTGAAACACTTCTTGTGCACGCTCGGGATTGCGCCCGATAATAGCAACATCGGCTCCTTGCTTTGCAAAAGCAAGCGCTGTTGCCCGTCCAAGCCCAGAGGTGCCTCCAGTGATCAACGCGCGCTTTCCGGCAAGCATTCCTTGCGCTAAATCGCCTTGATGCTCACACACCACTTCTTGCTGGCTCATCTTTTTTCTCTCCCACTTTGGCCAAACGTTCTAAATCCTCAACTTTCTCGACGTGAAGTGTCGCACTACCTAGCCCCATTTTACGGTTCATTCCAACAAGCGTTTTGCCACATCCAATTTCGATAAAACGGGTCACGCCGCGCTCTTTCATTGCCCTGATCCCTTTTTCCCAATAAACTGGCGCGACAACTTGCTCGATTAAATAGCGCTTCTGATCTGGACTATGTGTGACATAATCACCAGGAACGTTCATGACAATAGAAGATGCGGTCTCTTCGACAAGTGACGTCGCGTGAATAAGTGGCGCTAGCTTTTCTTGTGCGCTCGCCATGAGGCCACTATGAAAAGCGCCTGAGACAGCTAAAGATAAAACTCTTTTTGCTCCGTGTGTCAGCAACGCCTGACTGATACGCGCAATCCCTTTTTCTGTGCCAGAAATGACAACTTGCCCTGGGCAATTGAGATTGGCAATCCACACCTCTTTTTCCGCTGAGGTTGCGATCACTTGCCGTATCTTGTCGACAGCCATCCCAAGAACGACGGCCATTGTCCCGGGGCAGCTCCTGCCAGCGGCCTCCATGTACTCTCCGCGCGCGCGGACAAGGGCAAGCCCCTGGTCCCACGAAAGTTTGCCGGCAACTGTGAGCGCTGTGTATTCGCCCAAACTCAATCCACTGCACACAACTGGTTGCAAGGTTGGCATTTGGTCAGCGATGACCTTTTGTATTGCCAGCGAGGTCACATAAATCGCGACTTGGCTATTTTTTGTCGCTGTTAACTCAGCACGATCCCCAGAAAAAATTAACCGTGATAGATAAAATCCCAGACGCTCATCGGCTTCTTCAAACACCTCGCGTGCAACGCGAAAGGAATCAAAAAAATCGCGCCCCATCCCGATAGACTGAGCTCCTTGGCCGGGGAAAAGAAAGGCGATTTGCTCGCTCATTGCACACCTCCCATTCTGAGAAGAGCTCCACCAAAGGTCAATCCCGCTCCAAAAGCAACAAGTGCCATCCATTCGTTGGCGGCAACGGTCTGCGTGCGCATAAGTTCATCGAGCGCAATGCCGACTGAAGAGGCCGAGGTATTTCCATATTTGGCAATGGTCGTAAATACTTTTTCCTCAGAAAGTTGAAACCGTTTAGCTAATGATTCGATAATGCGCAAATTAGCTTGATGCGGAACAAGCCAGCTGATGTCTTCTTCTTGGATCCCCGCCGATTCAATACACTGTTTAATAGCGCCTTCCATCCGACGGACCGCATTTTTATAGATCTCCCGCCCTTCCATCTGCAAATAGTGTTGCCGTGCGCGCACAGTCTCTTCTGAGGCGGGCATACGCGCTCCTCCAGCGGGAAGAATGGTCAAGTCTGCTTTTGTCCCGTCAGCACCCAAGTGGATATTTTCGAGGATAAGCCCTTTCTTATTCCCTTCAACGACACACGCAGCGGCGCCATCGCCAAATAGAATACAGGTGCTTCGATCTTGGTAATCGACAATAGAAGACAACTTTTCCGATGAGATGACGAGGATTTTACGGTACGCTCGCGATTCGATATAGGCTTTTGCCATTGAGAGTGCGTAAATGAATCCCGTACATGCTGCTTGGACATCAATTGCCGCTGCTTTCGCAGCACCTAAGTGCGCCTGAATTAAACACGCTGTGCTTGGAAAGGCATAGTCGGGTGTTAGGGTTGCCACTAAAATTAAGTCTATCTCAGAAGCCAAAACACCTGCTGCTGCAAGTGCTTTTTTTGCCGCCTCGGCCCCCATATCTGAGGTGTACTCATCATCAGCAGCAAGCCGCCGCTCTTTCATCCCAGTACGGGTTGTGATCCACTCATCTGTCGTCTCAACCATCTGCTCGAGATCGCTGTTGGTCAAGATTTTTTCAGGTAAATAAGAGCCGAGCCCGGTCATCGTCGCTTGTATAGCCATACTTTTTTCAAAAAAAATTTTATAAGTAAAAAGATATTTCCAAGTTCAGTTTACCGAAGAAAAGATTAAAAAAGAAGGGATATTCTCCTACCTAAAGGAGAGGTAATAGATATTTTTTCAATTTTTTTTGATATGCCGATCGCTACGATCGAGATGATGGCACAGACAAACACCCGCTCCTTGAGTGATGCTTGGTATCAACGCTTAGCTGGCCCTCCCTGCCGGGTTTCACTCAATCAACCCAGCGTAATGGCAAATTTCTCGCCCTGTTAAGGCATTCCAAAACCCCGTCCGCAAAGAACCATCTTTTTCTTTGAATTGAATAGCATGCACGGGGAGGAAAATCGTTTGTGCGCTCCGAATGGCAAAATCTGGCCCAAATGCCGCTTGAGCAGCTTTTTTGATTTGAGAAGGAGAGTAGCGAGCATCCACTTTGCTTGTGCACTTTTGGGCTTTGATCATCAACGGCACGTTCACCTCTGTCACGGCTTTTCTAAATGAATGCGGTAGGTCTCCTCGCGTTTAACAATGAGTTTTTTTTGCCGACACCTCTCTATCCAAAGGTCCGCTTGTTTTCTTTCTAAAGCAAGCGCTTCAGTCAACGTTGCATGATCGGCTTGGCCGCGGTGCTTTTCGATGGTCGCAAGGAGGGTATATTCATGCGCGCTGGCTTTGGCGTCGATACAGTCGGCAAACCCATGTGTTGTGATCCAGTGTTTCGTATCGAGAACCATTTCGCCTTTCACCCGATCCCACAAAATCACCCCTTCTTTTGTCGCTCCTTGCTCTGTTGTGAATTTAATGCGCATGAGGAGATAAGGATAAAACCTCAATTGGGGCGCAGAGTACCCCTCTTCTTCTTGCTTGACCAACTTCAGCCGCTCTTTTGCCGCAATTTGATGCGGCGCAAACCGCATTTCAAAGGCATCAACGTTCCCAAAACTAACCTGACTCAAAACGCGTTGTTTAAGCTGAAGCTGCGGTTGGGTGTCGTTGAGCCACCAAGCGCCATACCCCAACGTTCCTAACGTAATCAAAGTCGAAAAAAAACGGATCATGATCTTGAAGTGTGGTGTTTTGACCTTATTGGTATACCTCCCTTTTTGCTTTTTATTCAAACCCAGATTCTAATGCGCATCAGTTTCTTGGCACGCTGAGCGACAGAAATGGCTAGCGCGCATCTAAGCATGCACTGGACGATCAGTTGAGAGAAGTTTCTTTAGAAGCAGCGTCGGCAAGAGCGCAAAAAGTGGCGCTATCTTTGTTGATGACATCGAAGGCCATTTGCCAAAATGAGGCCTCTTTTAGATCGACATCGAGATGCTTTTGGGCAAGGGCCTCTGTTGAGGCTTGTCCCGACTCTTTAAGGAGCGCAATAAACCTCTCTTCAAAACGGGGAAGATGAGACGCAAGTGCGTAAATGCCGAGACTAAATAAATAGCCAAACGTATAGGGAAAGTTATAAAAAGGGACGTCTGTTAGGAAAAAGTGCATTTTAGTCGCCCAGAAAAAGGGGTGATAGCTCGCTAAACTTCCTTGAAAACTCTCTTCTTGGGCCTGTTGCATCAACGCGCGCAACCTCCCCGCTGGAACAAACCCCTGCTGACGCTCTTCGTAAAATGCGCGCTCAAACAAGAACCGCGAGCGAATATTGAGCACATACGAGGTCGCCTGATTCAAATGATTTTCAAGTAAACTGAGCTTAGCTGCAGGCACTTCAGCTTGGTCGATCGCAGCGCGCAAAATCATCATTTCACTCATGGTCGATGCCGTCTCAGCAAGATTCATTGGACAGCGCTGCGTCATTTCAGGAAGCGGAAAGAGGACGGAGTTGTGAAATGCGTGCCCCAACTCATGCGCGAGAACAAGCAAACTTGAGGTCGTGTTCAGGTAGGTCATAAAAATACGACTTTCTTTATTCAGCGGGAAGGCCGTGCAAAACCCTCCAGGACTTTTTCCAGGCCTATTTTCAGCATCAATCCAATGGTCTTGCAACACCTCTTCGACAAAGCCAGCGAACTTAGGGCTAATCCGGCTAAAATGTTTGACCATAAACGATGATGCTTCTTGGTAGGAGATGCTCGCGCTGGTTGGAAGCGCCGGGGCGGAAAGATCGCTCCAATGTAACTTCTCTTGGCCAAGAAGGGCCGCTTTACACTGTAAAAAGTCGGCAAGCGCTTGTTGGTTTTTCTCTGTAGTTTCCCACATAACGTCTAGGGTCTTTTGGTCGAGCCGACTCAGCATCAAAGCTTCTTGCAAAGGGGTTTTCCACCCCCTTTCCTCATAGACCTTTAATCGGAATCCCGCCAAATGGTTTAACGCCTGGGCAAACGTGTTTTCCAGCGGCTCTACCCCCTGTTCGATCGCCTGAAAAGCTTCACGCCTTTCTTCGCGATCGGAAACCTCCAGTAAAGCCTCAATTTGATTGAAGGCCAGCTGACGCCCGCGGTGGGGAAAGGCAATAGAGCGAATCAAAGAGTTCCAAAGATCTGTCCACCCTTGATAGCCATCAACGGCAAGGGCGCTGATGAGCCCCTCTTCTTTCGCAGGCAATTTACTGCGCGCTATACGCCGGCGCTCACTCAAAGGAAAAGCGATCTCTTGTTGGTCTTCGATTAAGTCTTGAAAGGCCTTTTCATCGAGTTCAAGCAACCACTCATCGAGTTTCGAGGAAAGAGCAGCCAAAAATGCACACAGCTGCGCTGCGCGATTCTGCGTGCATAGCCCCCTTGTATCGCGGTCATTTTGAGCGACCAAACAGTGAGCAAAGTTGCTCACTTGCCTTAAATGCATCTCGACCACTTGAAGCAACTCTAAAACGGAGGGAAGATGACTTTTTTCTTTTAGGTTTTTATCGAGTTGATGCAATCCCGCTTCAATTTGCTCAAAACATTCTTCAAGCGCAGTGGAATGGCTACCGCCAGCATAAAAACGTTCAAGGTCCCAAGTCATTGCGAGTTTCATCTTGCTTCCGCCTTTTTTTAACCGTTATGATAAGTGATGAAGAAATACGAAGACAAGGAAAAACCAGGTGCTGCAAACCATCCATATCCTTCCCGATTCCGAGGTGCACCAAATCGCCGCTGGCGAAGTGATTGAAAGCCCCGCTTCAGTTGTCAAAGAACTGATCGACAATGCCATTGACGCTTCTAGTACGTCAATCCGCATTGATATTAAACAAGGAGGATTAACCTCCATCCGCGTTTCTGACAACGGGATTGGGATGTATGCGAAAGATCTTGCTTTGTCTTTAATTCCACATGCTACTTCTAAAATACGCTCAATAGATGATTTAACGCACGTGCAGTCTCTCGGTTTTCGAGGCGAAGCGCTCGCGTCGATCGGGGCAATTTCTCATCTTAAAATCACAACAGCTCCACGCGCAAGCTCTCTGCCACTAGGTTGGCACATCACAATGGAGGCTGGCCAACCTTCTCCAATCGTTGAAGTGGCGCGCACCGCAGGAACAACTGTTGAAGTGACGCGTCTGTTTGAGAATGTCCCTGTGCGCAAAGAGTTTCAAAAATCAGCGCAGCGGTGCCTTACCGAAATCACGAAAATGGTGGCGCGTATCGCCTTAGCTTACCCTCACCTTGCGATCGCCCTTTACGCTGAGCAACGCGAGGTGTTTTCGACACACCCGAACGAGACAGCGCCCATGCAAGAACAACTTCAACATGCGATTTGCGCGCTGCTTGGCACGTCGTTTTTCAACGACCTTCTCCCTTTTTCTTGGGAAGAGGAAGAAATTTCTCTAGAAGGCTTCTTAGGAAAACCGGCCGTGGCGCGCCCAACACGGAGCGGACAGTTTTTGATGATCAATGGCCGCCCTGTTAACCATCTGCCGGTGAGTCGCGCTATTTGTGAGGGGTTCGGCCCACGCCTTGCACCGCACACCCACCCTCTTTTTGTTTTCCACCTCCGACTGCCTAGTGCATGGCTAGATGTCAATGTGCATCCACAAAAAAAAGAGATCCGATTGCGTTTTGAAGCTAAAGTCGCCCAAACACTGCGCGCTGCGGTCGTTCGCGCTTTGGAACAAACCTCTTTTTCTCCTCCCCTACCCCCGTTACCTCTGCTAGAACAAGCGCCCCAGTTTTTATGCCGCGAAACACCTCCTCTTCCACCTTGTTCTCCCCCTGAAGCCGAGCCGCTCTCGTTTTTTCATCCAGTCGATGACATTCCCGCTATTGGTCTATTCCGCTCTTTCCTCCTTGTCGATGGTTCGTGGAGCGCTTTCCCTTCACCTAGCGAGGCGCTCATTTTCGTCGACTTACGTGGAGCGGAAAAAAGGCTCGCTTACGATCAAGCGCTCAACCGTCTTGAAAAAAAAGCGGCGCTACAAGGGCTTTTGACCCCGTTATCTCTTGAGTTTACCCCTCAAGAAGCGCTCCAAGTGAACCACCACCTTCAACAGCTCGAGGCGTGGGGCATCGGTTTACGCTCATTTGGACCGCACAGCTACCTAGTCGACGCCCTTGCTCCTGAGATCGACTCATCTGATATCAAAACGCTGATTCTTAAGTTAACCGAAGAGATCGAAGCTTGTGATGACGATGCTAAGCCTTGTGCATTCAAACGCAAGGAAAAGCTCGCCCTGACTTTTTGCCGTCACGGAAGTCTTTACAACCGCACATGGACACTTGAGCAAGCCAAAGAGCTCGTCCGGACACTGCTTACGCTCAAAGATCCCCATTATACTCCATCGGGAAAGCCGATTATCAAACATATGGCTGTATGAAAAATTTCATCACCCTCAGCTTGAGTATTATTTTGAAGACAAAACACGCGCTGTTGCGTTAGAATGCAACGGGTTGCCCTAAGAAGTTTTCTGCGCCCCTGGAGGGATATGACCACCTCAGCACACTCTTTCGCTCGCCGCCTCAAGCAGCTGCGCTCTGAGCTTCCTGCACTCAACGTCGACGCCCTTGTAATCGAACGCCCTCTCGACCTTGCCTACCTAACAGGACTTAAACTCTCTGCAGGCAAGCTCCTTGTTCACCCCAAAGATACACTCTTAGCCGTCGATGGCCGCTACCGCGACCATGCGCAACAACATGCCCCCGTCCCAGTTATCGATGCAACACAAAAGGCGTTGCTGAGCGCCTTTGATCGCCCATCATGGAAAAAGGTGCGCACGGTGGGATTCGATGCCGACGCCTTGTCTTACCGCGACTACCTCACCTGGAAAACCCTGTTAGCTACCACGAAAAAAGCGCGCCGCTTAACGACCTCTTTTACCCTCAAACCCCTCAGCCACCCTGTCCTCGACTTGCGCCTGATCAAAGACGCCACCGAACTGCGCCTGATTGAAAAAAGTGCTGCGTTGCTTTGGAAAGGGTTTCAAAAAGTGAAACGCTCGCTGCGCGAAGGGATCAGTGAACAAGAGCTTGCGTTCGCGTTTGAAATGTATTGCAAAAAAGAGGGCGCCTCTTCTCTTTCTTTTGATCCTATTATCGCTTTTGGCTCAAACAGCGCGTTTCCACACTATGTGACAGGCAAACGCCGTTTAAAACGGGGCGATCTCGTGCTCATCGACATCGGTGTGATTGTCGATGGTTATGCCAGTGATATGACCCGCGTCCTCTTTTTTGGCCCCCCGTCGCCGCGCCTGAAGAAAATTTTTTCTGTCGTCAAACAAGCGCAAGAAGCCGCTCTAGCTCTTTGTCAACCAGGCGTACGTGGAAGTGCCCTTGACGCCGCTGCACGTGCAGTGATGGCAGCTGAAGGATGGGAAGAGCACTATTTACACACCCTAGGTCATGGCATTGGGCTCGAAGTCCACGAACCGCCACGGCTCAGCATTCACCGTCCCGATGTTATCCTCAAGCCAGGCATGGTCGTCTCAATTGAGCCGGGACTTTATTTCCCCAATGTAGGCGGCGCGCGCTACGAAGATATGGTGATCATCACCAAAAGTGGCTACCGCAACCTCTTCCCTCCTACATAGGGCGCCCTAACGCTTTTTTAAAGCAACCACTAGAATCGACACATCTGCTGGAGAAACCCCAACAATGCGCGTTGCCTGCCCAACTGTCTCTGGGCGAAATCGGGTAAGTTCTTCGCGCGCTTCATTGCGCAACCCAACGAGGGTGCTGTAGTCAAAATCCAAGGGAATCGCTGCCGTTTCGAGGCGCTCGACTTTTTCCGCCTCTTTCTTCTCTCGCACAATATACCCTTCGTATTTGTAGTCGATCTCAATAGCTCGATGGACCTCATCACCTAAGTCCCGCACTTTAGAAGAAAAATCCCTTAACAGCTGAGCATAGCTCATTTCAGGACGACGCAGTAATTTCGCAAGCTGGATCGATTGCCCTTGCAACGAAACATGCCCCTTTTCTAGCTCTTTTTTTCCCGCGGCAATGTCCTTTTTTTTCTGTTGAAACCGGCCATAGCTCTCTTCATCGACAGTGCCAAGTTCATAGCCATAGTCGCGTAGGCGCACATCAGCGTTGTCTTGTCTTAACAGCAACCGATATTCAGCGCGCGAGGTAAACATGCGATAGGGTTCTTTTAACTCTTTAGAAGCTAAATCATCGAGCAACACCCCTATATAGGCTTCCGAACGCTTAAGGGTAAAGGGGGGGCGTTGCTGCACCTGCAACGCGGCATTGATCCCAGCGATCAACCCTTGCGCAGCTGCTTCCTCATAGCCCGTCGTGCCGTTGATTTGCCCAGCGAAAAATAAACCGTTTACCCTCTTTGTTTCGAGCGTCATTTTCACACTGCCACTCACCGCGTAGTCGTATTCGATTGCATAAGCAAAGCGCATGATCCGCGCTTGTTCAAGACCGGGAATTGTGTGGACCATTTGATATTGGACATCTGGTGGCAAAGCTGAAAAGAGGCCATTAACATACACTTCGCGCGTCGCTACCCCCTCTGGCTCGAGAAAAATCTGGTGGCGTTCTTTATCGGCAAAACGGACGATTTTATCTTCAATTGACGGGCAGTATCTCGGCCCAGCGCTTTGGACCTTTCCCGAATAAACGGGCGAGCGGTGCAGATGACTTTGTATCACCTCTTTGGTTCGCTTGTTTGTGTAAGTAATAAAACACGCCATCTTAGGAAGGGGATTACTTTGAGGATCAAAAGAAAACACCACCCCCTCTTCGGAAGGCTGCTCTTCAAGTGCAGTAAAATCAATTGAATCGCTGTGCACGCGCGGCGGGGTCCCTGTTTTAAGGCGCTGCAAAGTGAACCCAAGCTCTTCGAGACAACGCGAAAGGCCTGTAGAAGCCTGATCTCCAGCTCGTCCACCAGAATAGTGCGTTTGACCAAAGTGGAGCAATCCCCGCATAAATGTTCCCGCCGAAAGGACCACTGTTTTTGCGCGATAAGCAACTCCTTCGCGCGTTGTTACCCCTGAAACACGCCCTTGGTCAACAATGATTTTTTCTGTTGTTCCCTGCTTGATCTCTAAAAAAGGCGTCATCTCCAACACGCGCTTCATTTCTGTTTGATAAGCAAGTCGATCTGACTGCACACGCGGCGACCAAACAGCTGGCCCCTTTGATGCATTAAGCATCCGCAGCTGAATTGCGGTGCGGTCAGCGACTTTCCCCATAAGTCCCCCGAGCGCATCGATTTCGCGTACGATATGTCCCTTGGCCGTCCCGCCGATTGCCGGGTTACAGCTCATTTTTCCAATTGTATCGAGACTCAGCGTTAACAAGAGCGTCTTTGTTCCCATGCGTGCAGCTGCGTAAGCGGCTTCGCACCCCGCATGGCCGCCTCCAATGACGATGACATCGAATTCTTCAGGATAGGTCCACATGCAAACAACCTAAATACGAACCACAGCTTTAACTAAAAAGCTAAGTGTTTTGCTTGGTAGAGAAAACTAAAAGAAAAGAAATTGTTTCGCGGTGCTTTCATATGAAAGCTCCAGCTTATTTGTTCTTTTTGTGACGGTCGCGACGACGGCGCTTTTTCCGCTTGTGCTTAGATATTTTTAAACGCCGCTTTTTTTTAACTGATGACATAGCTGTAAAAGAGGTTGACTCGCGTTGATTTTCAATAAGCCAAAATTCTACGAAGTTCTGACAAAAAAGTAAAGAACTGTGAGATGGGAACGACTATTTTGTTCCGTTTGAACCAAACGTTTTTTCCATTTCAGGAAAAAGTGTTAACATTATTTTTTAAAAGCAACGTCGTCTACCGATCGCGCTTCCAGCTTTGGGATCGGTCGCCTCAGCTAGAATCAAATCTATTGTTGAACCTAAACAATGAGAGGATGCTGTTATGGTTTT
>CAYTIT010000003.1:0-17911 GCA_964437975.1 uncultured bacterium | reverse complement strand
AATAAGAAGGGGCAAGAATATAAGCTCGTTTAAAGTAGAGAGTACTTCCAATAAGAAGCGCTGTTCCTATCGTCACATCTAAAAAACCTTTAAGGTCGAGGGCCAGCGGGAAAAAGCGGAAGCACATCCCCAGACTCGACATAGCCACCATTAAAATAAGATACCCCGGAGCATACATCTGCTTAAGGGGAAAAGGATCTGCCAAGCGCATGATTCTTGAAGCGACGCGATCGACTGTTTTGCTAAAGATATAGCGCCCTTTGACCCATCCACATACACACCCCCCAAGAGCGACTCCGATGAGACAGTAGTGATAAAAGTCTCGGTGGCCCGGAATCCAAACGACAAGCCAACTCGAGGCTGTTCTTCCCGTCGCAAAAGAGAAAAAAAGGACGGCGAGATATTGTAGACCTCGGTACAGCAATAAACTGCCTATTGCCAACCAGGACAGCCCTGAAAAAGTTAACGCTGTTTTCTGTCGAATGTCCATACTACCACCTACCGGTTGTCTAGGTTTGTCTCTCAGCATGCAGGGTAGCAAATTTTTTTTAGACGAGCAATAAAGAGCTTGGGGGATTGAGATGAAAAGAGACCTCGTGTATATTTTTTTGAAGGCTCGCTCATAAGTCTGCCATCTTTTTGGCGGTATATACCGAACGTATCTATAACCTTAGCTTTTATATAAACAGGAGTCATTCATGAATCCTTCTCTCCTCTTTATTCGCATTTTTTTTGCTATTCTTTCTATTTTCTTTATGACCATTTATATGATCTCTAGGCCAACAGGGTCAGCTTCTGCAAATGCCCTTTTAGGTATAGGAATTGGCACGGTTTTTATGGCGCTCCTTATTGGATTCGATCGGTTGTTTCGCAAGTTTAACCTGCGGACATTTAACGTGATGGTCGTCGGCTTATTCATCGGCTATTTGATGGGTCAGGGTATTACCCTTGTTTTCGACGCTATTCTCGACTTGAGCTCTATTTCTAAGTTTTTGGTTCCCCAAGCTCTTGAAGTGATCAAGCTCGCGCTTTTTCTCTTTGGCACCTATTTAGGAGCGATTATGACGTTGCGCGCATCAGATCAGCTCTATATCAGTATCCCTTTTGTCAAGTTTGCCCCTACATCAGAGAAAAAACGAGACCTTCTCGTCGATTTTTCAACACTGAGCGACCCGCGCTTGCTCGATTTATGTTCAACAGGACTTTTTAACCACCATCTTATTGTTCCCCGTTTTATCGTAAAAGAGCTCTACGCACAGGTAGAAACGGGTAATGAGGCGACGCGCACTGCAGCGCGCCAAGGCCTTGAAGTGATCAAAAAGATGCAAGAGCTTCCCCATCTCGGTCTCCGCTTTAACGATACCGACTTTCCCGAAGTGAGAGACTTTCACAGTAAACTCCTCCGGCTAGCCCGTCTTTTAGATGCCAACTTGCTGATCGCAGATCCCGGTCAACTCCGCATGGGGATCACAGAGGGCATCCAAACGGTCAATCTTCACGCCCTGTCGACCGCTTTGAAACCCCTCATGGACATGGGAGAGCAGATCAATATTAAAGTGCAACGCTATGGTAAAGAACCGCGCCAAGGGGTGGGCTACCTCGAAGATGGCACGATGGTCGTCATCAACGGTGGGGGCAATTATATTGGCGAGACGGTTCACGCCCAGGTCCTTTCGGTCAAACACACTTCTTCTGGTCGGATGATTTTCTGCAATGTCGTCGAAATGAATGGCGATCACCCTTACGACCGCCAAAAACGTGGAAATCAACACATCTATTACCACCAAGATGAGGACGAAAATTCGACACTGCGATGAAGGGAATCGGAACAGATATTATCGAAATCAACCGCATCGAGCGTGCTCTTGCTCACCATAAAGAGCGTTTTTGCCACAAGCTTTTTACTGAAAAAGAACGGGCTCATGGGCACACCCACTCCTTTCCCGCGCCGTTTTTCGCTGGGCGCTTCGCCGCAAAAGAGGCGATTTCTAAAGCGCTCGGCACAGGCATTGGGCAAGCCCTATCTTGGCTTGACATGGAAATTTTGCCCAACTCTAAAGGCCAGCCGCTGGTGACATTTTCAGAGCGCGTTCATGCTCAATGGAACGATCTTACCGTTCTCCTTTCGATCAGTCATTGCAAAGCCTATGCCACAGCAGTTGCCTTTTGCTTTTAATTAGAAAACAGAAAAGGGAAGACAATACTCAAGCGTCGCCGTATGGGCCCGCTCTGGAAAAGCATGGGCGTAGACCCGGTAAGCATATTTTACACCTAAACTTCCCCACACGCGAAAAAGATAGTGATAAGAGGTCCCCACATCTACCGAGTGGTGCTGAATTTTTGCATAACCGTTAAAATGCGCCACATCAATGTGGTCTTGATTTCCTAACCCAAAGTAGCCTTCGGCGAAAAGGCGCAGTCGGTGCCGGTTTTTCCACTGCCCTGTCGCGACCATCAATCCCCGCAACCAGGGAAACCCTCTATTGCCTGTTCCCACACCAAAAAATGCATAGAGGCGCGCACACCCCTCTTTCCAATGGCGTACTTCTTTACCAAGCGACGCTCCAAGCTCGCCATTACCCTGAGCGTGGTACGGTGAGCTGACATCGCGCAAGTTGCGCGTTGGCACATAAAACAACGCAGCACCTACAGCAAGGGCGACCAAATCTCCTTCAAGGTCGTCGAAAACAAGGTAACGGACCTGCGCTCCTGTCCGCCGCAACCCAAAGTTCATTTCTCGCGTAGCGGCACAATCGACCTCGACTTGTATCTCCCAGCGCGGAAGAAAACGCACCCCTAAGTTCATCTCAACTAGATGGTCATGTGATGCATACTTATCGGGGTTAACCCCCCCTTCGACATCGGGATAATAGCGGTACGAATAAGAAGAGCGCAGGTAAAATTCCGCTAGGTCATTTAGGTAAGGCGTTTGTTCAAAAGCACTTGCCGCTGAAAAAAAAGCTCCAACGAGAAAAAGGTGAAGGGCGAACTTAACGGCTCGCCCCCAAGCAACAAAGTGCAGCGTCCCTTTTTGTGTTGTGTTGGTTAGGCCACCTCTCGCTGCTTGTCTCATTTTATTTTATTTTATCCCTGCTCTACCAAAAACCGTTCGGCCTCTAAAGCGGCCATGCAACCAGAACCCGCTGCTGTGACAGCTTGGCGATAGACCTTATCGTGCACATCTCCCGCTGCAAAGACTCCTGCAATCGCCGTGCGCGTTGTTCCAGGTTCAACGATAAGGTAACCGTGCTTGTCAACTGGAAGTTGACTGTTTAAAAATGCCGTATTGGGTTCATGCCCAATCGCAAAGAAAACGCCTCCTGCGTCACGTTGTTCTTCTTTGCCTGTTGCTAAGTTAGACAAAGTGACGGCAGTGACGACCTCGTTTCCTTCAACGCGCGCGAGAACTCGATTCCATAAAATCTCGATCTTAGGGTGATTGTGCGCCCGTGTTGCCATGATTTTAGATGCGCGCAGCTCACCTCGTCGATGCACCATATACACGCGTCGGCCATACTTTGTCAAAAACAACGCCTCTTCAACCGCTGTATCTCCACCTCCGATCACGTAGAGATCTTTATCTCTGAATAGGGGCATCGCTCCATCGCACACCGCGCATGCCGTGACCCCTTTTTGCCAAAATTCCCCCTCGCGCGTTCCTGGTACATCAAGCCGTTTTGCCGTTGCTCCTGTTGCGATAATGACACTCTCGGCTAAGACAGCGGTCTGACTCCCTTTGATCGTAAATGGGCGCGAGTTCAGCTCTGCGCTGATGACATCCTCAGTAACAAGTGTCGTTCCAAAACGGGCTGCTTGCTTGCGGCATCGCTCCATTAATTCAGGGCCGGTAACACCTTCTGGGAACCCAGGGTAATTTTCTACATCAGTGGTTGTCATCAGCTGCCCTCCCGGCCCAGAAAAAAACCCCTCGAAAAGGAGCGGCGAAAGGTTGGCTCTAGCAGCATAAATAGCCGCTGTCAAGCCAGCGGGTCCCGATCCAATAATGACGAGTTGATAGCGCTCCATTGTGTGTTTTTAACCTCCTCAATTAAGATCGATTGATCGTGACGTAAGAATTGGTATCAACACTAGCGCAACTCTCAATTATTTGCACAGAGCCAGGTGCAAACTGGCGCGATTTTCCCCTTAGATCGACCTTTTCTTTCGTCCAAACAACCCAGATAGGCACGATCGACCGATTACAACTCAAAAATCGGGAGGTGTTCCAACAGCGCCCCAGGTTGTTTATCGATGAAGCCGCCGCTTGCGCGCGCAAAAAAAAAATATTTTTTTCTTTCTCTTAACCCTGCTATATTTAAGGTCATCTTATTTTTTAAATTGTTTCAAGGAGCCTTTATGCCTCACCTTTTTCGCCCTGCTCTTTTAGCGCTTTTCACCGCCTCATCGCTTGTTGCCACAACCCCTCTTGATGTCAATTCTACGCTGCCCAGCCGTTTCTCTTTTGGGCTAGATGTGATTCGCCTTAACGTCGCTACAACCATGATCAACCAAACAGTCACCGGCACGAACACGCTGAAAGGTCTTCGGATGGGCTACGATATCATCAAACCCAATTCACCCTATTTCGGTTATCACTTGCTTGCGACACTCAACCAGGCAAAGTTTGACTTCACTCCTCAAGAAGGCGCTGCCTATGATGGTCTAGAACCTAGAAAAACGTGTGCGCCGTTGATCAATACAGAAGTCCGCTTTGGTCAAACATTTGCCGGTCAAGGCGCGTTGTCAACGCTTTTTTTCGGCTTTGGCAGCTACTTGTTAGACTATCCTTTCGAAGCTTCTTTAGCTGATGAAAAAGACCACGCTTTTCATGAAACTTTCATCTACTTAACAGGTGGCGCCCTTATCTCTTACGCCTTTGGCCCTTCTATGACCGTTGGGTGTCATCTTAAAGCGATGTGGTGTTGGAAATCTTTTGAAACCGCGACGTACGACGAGCCCTTTTTTTGTTATAAAAACCAGCAAGGAACCCGCTCTCTTACCTATGGCAACAAGGAAAAAAAATGGGGCGGGGAAATGGGCGTGCCCATCACATGGCGTCCAGCAAAGTTGCCCTCGCTTGAGGTCCAGTTAGAACCCTATTACCTCTCCTTGGCAACACATCGCGGCACAGCAAGGGGATTTGGCGCCCGCCTCTTGCTCGGCTCCCGCTTTTAGTCAGTCGGTTGCTTCGATTGCCTTGACTGTGCGTGGCACGCGGTCAATCGGTTCGGGCTTGTCTATTTCAAGAGAACTTTGCGTAGCACCAAGTTGGGAAAATTTGCGCGCTGTCACAAAGACGCGCGATTCAAAAGAGCCAACAGCACGGTTATAGGCCTCGACAGCTCCTTCTAAACTACGCCCTACAGCGCTCCAATGTTTCCCCATCGAAGCAAGACGTTGATACAGCTCACGTCCAAGTTGTCTGACCTCATCAGCATGACGCGATAGCTTGTCCTGCTTCCACCCATAGGCAATCGCACGCAAAAGTCCAATGAGGGTCGTTGGCGTCGCAATCACGACCCCCTGTTCGACTCCTATTTCAATCAGACTCGGTTCGAATTGCAAAGCAGCGCTAAAAAAGTTATCAGAGGGAATAAACATGACAACAAACTCGGGCGTTTCTGCAAACTGGCGCCAATAACCCTTTTTCCCCAAGGCGAGCACATGTTGCCGGAGGTGCTTTGCGTGCGCTCGGCCATGTACTTCGCGCGCCTTTTCTGTGTCAGCTTGCAGCCCAGCTAAATAGGCTTCTGATGGTGTTTTTGCATCGATGACGACCTGCTTTCTACCGGGAAGATGGACAACAAGATCGGGGCGCAAGGCTCCTCCATCGACCCCTTTTTGCTCGTAAAAATCGCAGTGGTCGACCATATCGGCAAGCTCAACGACGCGACGCAACTGCAACTCGCCCCAACGCCCTCGCAAGATCGGAGCCCGCAGCGCGCGCGCTAACATCGAGGCCTCGTCTTTCAGCTCTTTTTCCGCTTCAATCATCGCCTGGAGTTTGGCTTTGAGTTCTTCTTGATCCCCTTTGCGCTCTTTTTCCCACTCTTTCATGCCTCGATCCAAGGCGTGAAGCGAGTGATGCAGCGGGTGAACAAGTGCTTCAATCGCTTGCTGTTTTTTGGCAAGATCGTCTTTGGCTTGCCCTTGTAGGCGCGCAAACCGCTCTTCTGCAAGTTGCAAAAAAGCCTGATTACTCTTGGTCAAGGCTTCTGAAGAAAGTGTCGTGAAAACGCGCGTTAACTCTTCTTTTGTTTGCGTCATAAGGGCCATTTTTTCAGCCACCCCTTGCTCAGCATCGATGCACTGCGCTTCGAGTTGCCCTTCTCTTTTTTTTAAAACGTCGCACTCTTTTCTCAATAACATAAGTTCGTGCTCGAGACGTCCACGCTCTTGGTTGCGCTCATTTAAACGGGCACATTCTAGCGCTTGCTCTTCTTTTTCAAGGCGCAAGCGCGTGAAGCGGCGCCACTGAACCGCGAGAAGGCTTGCCAAAAGACACGTTATGCCCCAACTAACTAATGCTTGATCCATCAACACTCCTTTGGGGCTTTTTCACCATCGGCAGATTAGTCATCGGGATCGGGTTCATACTCTGCAAGGGTGGTCGACTTTTTCCCTGCAAATAGGCGAATCATCCGCACGATACAACCAGAAAGGATATAACCTAACGAACAAATGACTAACACAAGGGGTAAAAAATAAAAAATGCCATACAAGATGAAAATGGCAACGAGAACAGTACAAAGAACAAGGCGAAAAGAAGGAATCCGGATGTGAAATGTTTTGACGCTGGGGTACTTCCACTTGCTAATCATTAAATAACCAAGCGCAATCATCACGCACGTTAAAGAAACGACCTGCGTTTCATGCGCGATTGACAACGCTCGGGCAAACTTTGAGTGAAAAAAAAGATTAACAGAAATCGCGCCAGCAGCGCCTGCTGGAATGGGCAGGCCAGTAAAGTGTTTGTGATATAAAAAAAGCGCCTGCTTATCTGCGCGCACCGCGTGCGCCTGAACATTAAAGCGCACTAAACGCAAAATACCGCAAATGGCATAAACCATCGCTCCAACAACGGCAAAAAAAGACAGCCCCGAGCCGTGCTCGAGCTTTAAACTCTTGAGAAAAAGGACAGAGGGGGCAACGCCAAAAGAGATCGCATCGGCAAGCGAATCAAACATCGAACCAAATTCGCTTTCTGCGCGAATCATCCGCGCAATCGCCCCGTCGAGCAGATCGGCAAACGCCGCGAGCAACAACACAAATGCAGATGAGTAGAGGAGTTCATAGTTGCCACTGCCCGGCGCGACTAAGTTCACTCTAAAAATGACAAACAAGCCGCACGATAGGGCAAACGCAGTGATGACATTGGGAATTAAATAAAACTGCTTGGAAGCCATGATGAGTGTACAGGCGTGTTCAACGATCTTCGGGTGATTGTAAAAGACGTCCACTTTTTCAAGAAGGGTTATTTTCTCTTTCAGGCAGCTCCTTGGCCTCTTTCTCCCTCGGCATCTTGACACCCTTCTGCATAGCCCTCTTGGTACCCTTCGCTCTGACCGCGGTTGTACTCTTGTTGTTTGCGCTCTTTTTTCCCCGCAGCTGCTCCCTTGAGATACCCTTCTTGATAGCCCGCTTCGCGCCCTTGACGATAACTTTCCGTCACGCTTCCTGCTGGCTGCGCAAAAGCCTCGCGATAGCCTTCCTGATGCCCTTCTTGTAATCCGACCGTGTACCCCTTGTCCTTGTCTTCTTTTGCCCGATCATCGCGTCCTTGTCTCCTCCCCTGAGCTTTTCCCTCTGCATACCCTATTTCCCACCCCTTTTGGTACATTTCTTGTCTTGTCTTTTCGACTCCTGCTTGGTATCCCTCGCCTTTCCCTTTGTAGAACCCTTTCTGATAGGCTTGATCGAGCTCGACTCCCCTGTCAGGGCAGGCATCACTTCCCCTTTGTCTTCCCCGCTGGTAGCCCTCCTCATATCCCTTATGGTACCCAGCCTCTTGCATTTGTTCTAACCTGATATGATGCTCCTTCTGCAAGCGAGCCATTTCATCTTGTTTCCCTTGGACATACCCCGTCTTTTGACCTTCTTTCCACCCCTTTGCGTAGATCTCGCTTCGTTGTAACTCACGGTCGTGCTCGGTCTCTTTCCACCTAGCGCGTGCTCCTTGCCTGCCAACCTCCATATTGTGTTCATGCCCTGCCTCTTTTCCTTCGAGATAAAGCACACTCTGGACCCGCTTCTCGAACACCTCATGGCCAAGTTGCTCGCCAAATAAAACAGCTTCCTTTGTTCGATTCCATAAGACCCACGTGCAAGAAGCGAGATCGTGTTGGTTATAGGCATTTGTTTCAACGACGTGATCACTGATCAAATAGGTGTTTTTGTCAAAGCAGTCGATCGCATCGCCTTGTTCCCATTGATCGACTGGCACCAAGTAGTCTGCTGGCACAAAACCTTCTCCAATCAGCAAGCTCCAAAACCACTCTCCCCAGCCCTTTGTCCGCTCTTTAAAAGCGCTCACTTGCCAACAACTTCCATCGTCAAAGGCAAAATAACCCTCACTCGAGGTGGCATCTTGTGCCACGACCTTTTCTGCGAGTTTAGAGCACTTTTCTGGGGAGAGAAAAGGTTCACTGCCGATCAATTGACTGGCTGAAACAAGGACACACAAAGCTATTTTTCTCACCTTCTTTTTTTCTCCTTCTTTATCCCAACCACACGTCAAGAGTCGAGTTTTTGCCAACCGATAAGAAATGATGCTCTGAAAAATTTTACACAAAAGCTAAAAAGTTTCCTATCCCTATTTAAATCAGGCAACATTCCCGTTGCTTGCATTGCGCCCTGTATAGGATCGAACGCTCGCAACGCAGTTTTTTTTGGCCTCTTTTTTTTTTGCACTTTGATTGAGTTTTGTGTAGACTTTTTGATCTCCCCTACAATATATAGTGGGTTTTAGACAGCTATCACTACAACATATGGTAATCACCTGTGCGCACAAGACAACACTCCTCCTGCACTTATACACGCGTTTTGCTCTTTAAGTGCCGCGGTTTTGACTTGAGTATGCCAAGCTTTACCCAAAGGTTCCCTCTAACTCTAAAGGAAGACACACACTATGTCCCAAGATTCCAAACAAGACCCGTCTCACAAACAACCTTCGTCTCTTCTCAATCAAGACTTCGCCGCCGCCAACAACGCAACAGGTGAACACCTTTTCACCGTTGTCAAGCGAAGTGGCGCTATCGTCCCTTTCCGCCGCAAACGGATCGATGCCGCACTAGAAGCAGCTTTCCGCGATACAAAAAATATTCCCCAACACGATTCCCTTCCCGAAGAACTTGCACAAGCTCTTAGTGAGATGTCTGACTATGTCGTCACAGAGGCACTTAAGCTCGCTGCAAAAAACGTTTCGCTAACTGTTGAAGGAATCCAAGATCTCGTCGAAGTGACACTGATGAAAAAAGGGCACCACGACGTTGCACGCGACTACATCATTTACCGCGATAAACATAAAGAGTTGCGCCAAGACGATCCCCGTCAACTCAAAGTCCTACGCGGTCCCGGTCAACAACCGGTCCGTTTTAGCCCGATTAAGGTGTCGCGCACTATCGAAAAAATCTTCTATAAGCAGACGCAAGCAGGGCTTCTTTCCCTGACACGCGAAGCGCACATTGCAGCGGTCAACGCCGTCACAGAAGCGGCCATCGAGCGCGCCAAAGCCCAAGCAACTCGACAGGCAGCGCCTTTGCCACTCGATGACATTCAAGATTGCATCGAAACGGCGCTGATGGCAACTGGGTATTTTGATTTAGCCAAAGCCTACATTTTAGAGCGCGCTGAAAAACAAGCTCCCAGTCAAACAGAGGCGCCCCCTCTTGCGCCTCAGCACAAACCCAAAAGGCAAGCTAAACAGGGCGAGCGCAGCTTTCCTTGCACCGACCATTTGGGCGCGACGATCACGCTAACTGAATCTGATTTACTCAACCAGATTGACTATGCGTGCCGCGGTTTTGAAACGTTGACCTCTTCTGAAGAGCTTCTTGAACAAGCAGCGCTCAATTTTTACGAGGGAATCACCGCCGCTGAGATCGACCAAGCCCTGATCATGACGACCAAAGCAAAAATCGAACAAGACCCCGACTTCGCCACGATCACAGCTCGCTTTCTGCTCGATAAAATTTATCGAGAAGTGCTCAGCACAGAAGCCTCTGACCCTAACCTGCCCGCTGTTTATCAACAACGCTTTGCCACCTACATCAACCGCGGCATCGAGCTCAAGCGCCTTGCGCCAGATCTCGCTTCTTTTGATCTCGCTCTTCTGAGCGACACACTCGACTTAAGCCGCGACGATATGTTTCAATACTTGGGGCTCCAAACTCTTTATGACCGCTACTTTATTCACGAAGAAGGGACGCGCCTCGAAACGCCTCAATTTTTTTGGATGCGCGTCGCCATGGGCCTCGCTATGCGCGAAGCGCAGAAAAATGAAAAAGCCATCGAGTTTTACCACCTCTTATCCCAATTTGACTATATCTGCAGCACCCCTTCTCTGTTTAACGCCGGCACCCCTATTCCCCAATTGAGCTCTTGTTACCTGCTCACAGTCCAAGATCACTTGGAAGGGATCTTTAAAACCTACTCTGATAACGCTCAACTCTCCAAGCGAGCCGGGGGAATTGGCGACGATTGGACGTATGTCCGCGCGACAGGATCATATATCAAGGGGACAAACGGAGAAAGCCAAGGGGTGATTCCTTTTTTGAAAATTGCCAACGACACCGCTGTCGCTGTCAACCAAGGGGGGAAGCGCAAGGGGGCGATGTGTGCCTATTTGGAGACATGGCATCTCGACATCGAAGACTTTTTAGAGCTGCGCAAAAACACGGGCGATGAGCGCAGGCGGACCCATGATATGAACACCGCTAATTGGATCCCTGATCTGTTTATCAAACGGGTTAAGCAAAATGGATCATGGACCCTTTTCAGCCCCGATGAAGTCCCTGACCTACACGATCTTTATGGCGCAGCTTTCGAAACGCGCTATACCACGTACGAAAAACAAGCTGACGAGGGAAACATTCGCCTTTTTAAGCGTGTTGAAGCTGTGCAACTCTGGCGGAAAATGCTCAGCATGCTTTTTGAAACAGGCCACCCCTGGATCACTTTCAAAGACCCCTCTAATATCCGCTCTCCTCAAGATCATGTCGGCGTCATTCACAGTTCGAATCTTTGTACTGAAATTCTTCTTAACACCTCTGAGCAAGAGGTTGCTGTGTGCAACTTGGGATCGATTAATCTCGCGCGCCATGTGACAAAAGAGGGGCTTGACAAAGAAAAAATCGCCCACACCGTCACCTGCGCCATCCGGATGCTCGACAATGTGATCGACACCAATTTCTATCCTATTCCCGAAGCGCGCACCGCGAATCTCAGCCACCGCCCCATTGGGCTTGGCATGATGGGATTCCAATATGCGCTTCATCATCTAGGAATCAGTTACGCCAGCCCTGAAGCGGTCGTTTTTGCCGATCGCAGTATGGAGATGATTTCTTATTACGCCCTTCTCGCCTCGAGTGCTCTTGCTAAAGAGCGCAACCCCTACCCTAGCTATAAAGGGTCGAAGTGGGAACGGGGCTTGCTCCCTATCGATACCATCGACCTGCTTGAAAAAGAGCGCGGCGAAAAAATCGAAATGGACCGAGCGACAACAATGGAGTGGGATACTGTGCGCGACTCGATCAAGCGTTGGGGAATACGAAACAGCAACGTCCTTGCGTTAGCGCCAACGGCGACAATTGCCAACATTGCTGGCGTCAGCGCCTCTATCGAGCCAAACTATAAAAATATCTACGTAAAATCAAATCTCTCAGGAGAATTTACCATCTGCAACCCCTACCTCGTCGCCAAACTTAAAGCGCTCGACTTGTGGGACGAGCAAATGCTCGATGACTTAAAGTACTTTGACGGTTCTCTTCTCGAAATCGATCGAATTCCCGAAGAGGTAAAACAACTCTTTCTCACTGCGTTCGAAATTGCCCCCGAGTGGGTCATCGAGTGTGCAAGCAGGCGACAAAAGTGGATCGACCAAGGACAATCACTGAACCTCTATATGCCTGAAGCGAGTGGAAAAAAACTCCACGAAATGTACTTGCTCGCCTACGCAAAAGGGCTCAAAACGACCTACTACTTGCGCACCTTAGGGGCGACACAGGTCGAGAAATCTTCGGTTGATATTAACCAACGCGGTCTCCAACCGCGGTGGATGAAAAGCGACTCGCCCTCTGCGCGCATTCAGGTCAATCGGGTAGACTCTCCTCCTGTTTGCAACCTCGAAGAGGGGTGCGAGAGCTGTCAATAGCCGATCGTTTTGCTTCCACTGCTCTTGGGAAAAGGGCAGTGGCTTACACCATTTCTTCTACAACTCTTTCTCTTAACCTAAGGAGATTTTAAATTATGCTAGATTTTGACGAGAGTCCCGCCTCTTCTGGCGCACAAGCAACGCAAGCGCCCAACCAGCGGATTCAACAAAGCCAAAAAAGGCTCATCAATTGCAGCGTCGTCGACGTTAATCAATTGATGCCTTTAAAATATGGGTGGGCATGGGAACACTATCTCAACGGCTGCGCCAACAACTGGATGCCGACCGAAGTCCCGATGGCAAAAGATATCGAACTATGGAAGTCAAACCGCCTTTCCGAAGGCGAGCGGCTCCTTGTCATGCGGAACCTCGGCTTTTTTAGCACTGCAGAAAGCCTTGTTGCCAACAACATCACCTTAGGCGTTTATAAGCATATCACCAACGCCGAATGTCGCCAGTACCTTTTGCGCCAAGCCTTCGAAGAAGCTATTCACACCCATACCTTCCACTACTGCGTCGAATCGCTCAACCTCGATGAAGGCGAAGTCTTCAACATGTACCACGAAATCGATGCCATCAAGAAAAAAGATGCCTTTGAAATGGAACTAACAGAAGCGCTGTTGCAAGAAAACTTCTCAACGAAAACATTTGAAGGGGCGCAGAAATTCCTTGAAAATCTCATCGGCTACTACATTATCTTAGAGGGGATCTTTTTTTATAGCGGCTTTGCCATGATTTTATCGCTCCATCGGCAAAACAAAATGACCGGTATTGGTGAACAGTTTCAATACATCTTACGCGACGAAACCATCCACCTTAACTTTGGCATCGACCTAATCAACGGCATCAAAGAAGAAAACCCCGATTTGTGGACACCTGCTTTCCAACGCCACATTATTGAAAAAATTAAAGAGGCGGTCGAACTCGAGGTCGCCTACGCAGCCGATTGCTTGCCAAAAGGCATTCTTGGCTTATCAAGCCCGATGTTTCGCGACTATACAGAGTATGTTGCCGACAGGCGGTTAGAGCGGATTGGATTAAAACGGGTTTACCATAAAACAAAAACCCCTTTCCCTTGGATGTCCGAAGTGATGGATCTCGGAAAAGAAAAAAACTTTTTCGAAACGCGGGTAACAGAGTACCGCAAAGCTGCCGAACTTCCCTGGTAGCTGCTCGAGAAAACCCCTAAGAGGGTGTAACCACCTTACAGCCTCAATGGTACAGGCACTGAATCAGCGCTGCTGCTGCTGCGACTTTGACCACTTCATAAGGTTCTTGCAGCCGCGCCAACAAAAAAGAGACCGACCGCTCGCTTCCGATATAACCGAGCGCATGTAAGATATTGACTTTAAACGCGCGGTCCATCGTGAAATAGGCCTGTTGCAGCGTGTGAATCGCCTCATCTTCGCGCCAAGAAAGCGCTAACACAAGAGCCGCTTGAACCCGAATCACTTTATCGTCATCGTGAAGCAGCGCGCGTAAAATCACCAAAATGTCCTCTCCCCCTTGCTCGATTAAAGCACTTGCTGCCGCATAGGTTATTCCTAACAGCGGCTTAGCTAAAAAGGCGCGCATTGCCGCTTGGGCCCGCTTATCACTTAATTTCGCCAACGCAGTCAATACTTCAAGGCGTGTTAATTGGTCGACTGTCAACGGATAATGGGGCTCTTCGGCAATATGGCAAAGGTTGGTTGGGCCGATCACCTCAAATAACGGGTTAGCCCCCCCTTCCCACATGATCCATTGTTTATGACTGGTCAAAAAAAAGTGGATAAAATGACAGTAGGGCTCTTTTTCCCGCTCTTTTTTGGCGAGTCCTAAAGCGAGGTTGACCCTAACGAAGGGATCAACATGTGTTTGAAACAGCGCGCGCGCCATAGGAAGAGCCGCTTTGCTTCCATGGGCTAAAGCAAAAGCTGCGCACCGCGCCGCTGCTGGATCGCCACCACCGATCTCTTTTTCAAGACGGCGCAGCCCCAGTTGCGGCGCAAACCGGAGCGCAATCCAACTCGCTGTGATCGCGACAAAGGGGTTAACGTCAAAGATAAGCGCTTGTATTTTGTCTCGCTCTCCTTTTTCTAGCCGCCCCAATCCAATCAAATACAGCGTATTGAGCGCAGCTAACCGCACATCAGACGAGCTATCTTCGAGTAGCGCAACAACTTCTGTTGTCTTCTCTACCCAGTCAAGGTGCGCAACAAGGTGGCATGCTAACATCCGCAACCCGGCCCAAGGAGACGAGAGCAACACATCAAATTCTTTGTCTTCGATCGAAGACGAGATCGCCACAAGGGCAGAGATGGCAGCGACCTTCTCTCGAAGTGATGTGCGCGATGAGATCGCAAGAGTTTGAAGCGCTTCTTTAGCTTCTTGGATTTCCATTGCCCCTAGCGCTTCGATCACTTGAAGGCGCACCGACCACACGGTTTCTTCTTTGAGCAACCTTTTCAACTCGTCAACAAGCGCTGCATCGCGGTAATGAGCGGCGAGTTGAACAGCGACCTCGCGCAAAAAAGCGTGCGGCGACCGAAGCTGTTTGAGTAAAAAAGAGGTGACCCGGACATCTTGCGTTGCACATGCGCTGATCATCGCAGAAAAGGGAATGATCCACTGCGAAGACTCTGCTGATTGTTCGATCACACCCCACGCAACTGTCTCAATCAGTGCGCGGTCTTCACCTGCAAATCCCCATGCTTTCCACCACTTAAGTGCTTCTCGCTCTTGACCGAGTTGACCTAAAACTTGAATCATCGCCCGCTTGAGCTCGAGCGAATCGGGATGCTCGGCGAGGGCGCTCTTACATGCGGCTAAAGCGGCGCGCTTATCGGAAATGCAAAGCTGCGCTCCAATCTGTTTGAGCCACTCGGCTTCATGAGCGCACAGCGCGCTCGACGCGACCGCGCCGACCAAAATCCATCGTTTGATGTGCATACATGTTTCAACCCATAGTGTGTCCACACCCAGATGAGCTAACCTAGCTTTCCTAAAAGGCGCCCACCGAGCATGTGAAAATGGAGGTGAAAAACTGTTTGCCCAGCCTCACTTCCATTGTTGGTAAGAAGTCGATAACCCTCTGCCATCCCCAACTGGTCGGCGAGTTGCTGCGCAACCGCAGCGACCTCTTCCATTAAAGGCCCGAGTTCATTTTTTGGCACCGCTTGTAAATTTTTCCAGTGTTTTTTGGGAAAAATTAACAGATGAATCGGCGCTTGAGGGTCAATATCTTTGATGACAAGCATAGACCGACTTTCAAACACCTTCTCGCTTGGAAGTTCGCCGTCGATGATTTTTTCAAAGACAGTTTTCACTCGGCCTCCTTGCGCAGCACATAAGCTAAGGCTTTTTTTGCATCATCTTCTGTTTCCCAAATAGAAATAAACTGCCCTTTATGACAAAAAACAGCGCCAGCAATCCCTGTTTTTTTCTGCAACTCTTTTCCGATCAATCCGGCCCACTCTTTGGGAAGCGGCGTCCGGACTCCCATCCGGTCGCGGTAGCTCGGTGGAATGGCCCGCAACTTCCATTGGCTTCCCGCAGGCATAATGATAAACTGCGCTGGATGCTTTTCACCGCCGAGATCAAAAAAGATATCAAGCCACGGCATCGAGCGCTTAAACATCAGAACATCGCCCCCTTCTTCCATCGCCTGTTGAATCGCATCGCGGCACGTCTCCATATAGTCAAACCGCTCGATTAAACGGCGCACGTGGCCGCACGTAAAGGTAAGCGCTGCTTGAAAAGCGCTCTTGATTTCATCGCCACTTGCTTCATAGTTCGCCGGCATGAAATTGGCAATCACACCCGAAAAGCTGCAATGCCCTTCAACCGGAGGCGCGCGCCCTGTATCGACAGCATCGACCCCCTGAACCAGCGACCGGTTCAAATAGTGGGACAGTCGAGCACTCATTTTGCCCCGCTTGGTCAAGTCGCAAAGAACCATCCCAGCGCTGCTCAGTTCTCCCGTATAGCTCGTCTGGTGGTGGTCAAAGCGCTTTTTCTCTGGCGCATACTCTCCCCCCACATCGCAGACATACTCGCACCGACTCAGCTCTTCTTTGCATCGCGTGCGCACAATGCGGTCTTCGTCAATACAATCAAAGAGGATCAAAAGCGCACACGCTGTGACTTCATCGGCGTGGAAACTTCCATCGTGCGTTCCCACACTGCGGAAGACAATCTTTTGCTCCATCGCGGTCCAAACAGGGTTTCAACATTTAAATCGCAAGAAGTATACGTCCTATTCCCTTTCCATACAACCCAGAGCTCTTGGCCCTTTTCGCTCCAATTGTTAGGGCAAAGCAATCGTTGCTGTGATGCCTTTATGGTCAGAAAGAGGCAATACACGGCCTCCAGACGTCTCATTGATGGTGATTTCCATTCTTAACTTCTCCTCTTTTAAAGTCAAAATTCCATCAACCGATCGTCCACTCATTGTTGTTGCTGTTGGTCCATAGTGACCATAAAACAGATCCGAGAAACCCCTTGCGTTCATCGTCTTGTTATGCTGTGTCTTCTTTCTATCGACATTGAAATCTCCTAAAATGACACAAGGTTTATCCTGAGGATACGCGCGGATGATGGTGCTCACTTCCTCTAATTGCTCGCGCCTAACTTCTTTTGCTCGCTTTGTCTCTTTTGGATGAAGGTGCACATAGAGATAGTTGATCGCTTCCGTTTCAATAAAAAAATACCCTCTAGCCAAGAGTTTTTGCACTCCCTCTGCCACAACATGTGATGGAAAAAAATAGGCATCAAGGATCGGCATACGGCTCATGATTGCCATCCCTGCCTCCATGCCCCAAGTAGCCGACCCAATATTGAGAAAAAAATGGGTGTAGGACCCTGCAAAAAGGTGGTACAACCTGCTCGACAACGTTGAGCTGACTTCACAAAGGAACACTAGATCTGGGTCGATTGCATGGATAAACCTCTCGAGTTGTTCGAGTCGCTCTCTCGCCGTTCTCATTCCACCAAATAGATAGGGCAACCCTCCGGGAAGCATACATGTATTCAAGTGCGTCACTTTATGGTTGACTAAAGACAGCTTCTCTCTTCGGTTTCCTTTCCAATAGGTGAACTCTTTCCTGCGCAGGCGGTTTCCAACTTTTTTGACACAACAGGCCAACAACACAAGTGGCAGGGTTGCCACGAGCCCCCCCATACTCAGCACCCCCACAATCGCTCTTTTTGCCACTCCCTTGATCGTTGTTAAAGTGGGGTCATTTAGCGGGTTCAAGATGTAATAGTGGGCCATGTGCTCAAAATACCAAAAAGGGCGCTGAAGATGACTGGCACATACGATCCAATGATCGCCTAAATCACACCTAACGCGCATATTTTTATCTCTACCCTGGAGATTAAAGAAGCGGTTTCCCAACACTTAGAAAACCAACATGTTAAGAGAAAAGAAGCGAACTTTTGCCACCATCTCCCTCTTTTTGAGCAACTACTTCGCCCATTCAACACCTCTGGAGCGCTGGCTGGGGCGCACCTTACCCAACTTTTGAATCGCGATCGGTATATCAACATCAAATTATAATT
>CAYTIT010000002.1:0-19674 GCA_964437975.1 uncultured bacterium | reverse complement strand
AATAGTTTAAATTAATTTAGCAAATAGTTAATATTAGGTATAAAATAAAAAAAAAGGTTTAATGTGGCTTTAACGGTAAATCCCCCCACAGTTTTAAATACAGATCCTTCGCGATGCAAAAGAAACGAAGCAACTCAAAGCGCAGGAAGCAATGAGAACGTGCGCATCATAGGGAAAGTCATGCGATGTGTTATCAGTATCTTTCTCGATCTTGCACTCCTTCCAGTTGCCGGGGTGTTGACACTCATTTCATGCTTTCAACCCGATTTAATTGACCCGAAAGACAAAGCGATCAAAAAAGGCAAAACAGCGATTTTATTCTTGCACGGCTCGGGATTCAATCAATCAGAGTGGCTTGTAGGTAAAGAGTACTTGAAAAAAGACAATTACGGATCGGTCTTTGCCCTTAATTACGCTGGCTTAGTCAAAAACAAAAAAACAGATGGTGTTGATGATTACGCAATAGGGAAAGTAAGTAAAAAAATTGAAGAGATTAAAAAGAAAACAAAAACAAATAAAGTCATTTTAATTGGCCACTCTTTAGGTGGTATGATCGCAACGTATTACGCAGAAAACCTCGCTAAGACGAAAGGAACTCAGGTCGATCATGTCATAACCATCGGCAGTCCTTTGGCAGGAAGCACAACACTAGACATTTGTACGTGGAAAAAAGCCAAGCGTTACAGCCAAATGCGCACTCAGAGTAAATTTAGAAAAAAGCTGTACGCACAAGCAAATCAATCCAATCACAATGGGGTACGCCGTTACCACACGATTGGCAGCGATGTCGACATCGCTGTTCCAAGCCCTTGCTGTCACCTTACAAACAATCAGCAACGGCAAAGAACCTTTTCTCTCCTCGGTCATTACGGGCTTGTCGCCGCACCATCTGTGTGGGCGCAAGTCCGCTCTTGGCTAGATCAAGCTTACACACGCTAATTTCTTAGCTACCAACCATGCTTCAACCATCGAGATGATGGCACAGGCAAACAACCCATGCGCGAATGATGCTCGGTAGATGACTCAATACAGCTTAATTTTGTTGCAGATTAAAGAGGCTCTTGCAACACTTTAGTGAGGAGCACGCGGCTGCTTTTTGTCAATCAAGCTAAATTGCGAACTATGATTACCATCTACCTTAAAGACACCCTCGATCAAGAGTTTAAAAAAATCGAAGAGCCTATTGCCGGTTGCTGGATTCACGTTGAAGAAGCGACAACGAACGATATTGCCCAGGTAAGTTCTCTCATCGGTCTCGACTACACCGATATGTACGACTGCCTCGACCGGTATGAAATCCCACGCATTGAAAAAATCAAAGAAACAGTCCTCATCTTCACGCGCCACCCTATTGATCAACAAGCAGGGCTTTATACAACGACCTTTACCGTTGTTCTCACCAAAGATTACCTCATCACCATTTGTCCGCAAAAAAGCAAGCTCGTCGAATACTTTATTACACAACAAATCTCATTGTCACCAAGCCAAAAGTCAAAATTTCTTTTGTATATCTTGCTGAAAATCACACAGGAATTTACCTTGCAAATTAAAAAAATTCGCGCAAGTGTCCTCAAGCAGGAAAAAAAGATGTTCTATGTCGACAGCAAAGATATCACCAATTTAACAATCAACGAGGAAATCTTAAACCAGTACCTCTCATCACTCGTCCCGATTCGGACCGTACTCGAATCAATCACTTCAGGACGTTATACTTTGCTTTATGAAAAAGACCAAGACCTGCTAGAGGATTTACTCAACGCAAGCATCCAGTCTGAAGACCTTTGCTCGATCAATTTACGCAGTATCCGCAGTTTGCGCGACTCCTACCAAATCATTTTCACAAACCAGCTCAACAAAACAATCAAACTGTTAACCGCGCTGACAATTATTTTGAGTATTCCCACCATGATCGCCAGCCTTTATGGAATGAATGTCGACTTGCCCCTCGCTCAGCAACCCCATGCATTTTCGATCATCGTCGTCCTCATCACGTTGCTTTCACTTGTATCGCTCGTCATCTTCCAACGCAAAAAATGGCTCTAACTGCGCAATGCGACGCTTAGGATACGAGTAAAATTGCAGGTGCTTCGAGCAACTTTTGCATTGTCACGAGAAAACGGGCGGCATCGGCCCCATCGACAACCCGGTGATCGCTAGAAAGCGAAAGGGTCATTTTTTTGCCCACTGTGACCTGCCCTTGACTCACAACAGGACACTCTCTCATCCCCCCAATCGCAAGAATCGCCGCTTGAGGTGGATTAATCACCGCCTGGAAATCGCGAATACCAAACATCCCCAAATTCGACGTCGTAAAGGACCCCCCCCGGTACTGGTGGGGCTGCAGCTTTCCCTCTTTAGCCAAGAGCGACAGCTGCTTGATCTCAACAGAAAGCTGCCCCAAATTTTTGTAATCAGCGTGGCGAACAATGGGGGTGATCAGGCCGCTGGGGACGCTCACAGCCACCGCAACATCAATCGTCTTAAAGCGCAAAATTTCCTGCTTAGCCGCGTGAAAACCACTGTTCACTTCGGGGTGTTCGCGCAATGCAAGCGCTGCAGCCCGGACAATAAAGTCGTTGAATGTCACCTTAACGCCATGCTCTTTGAGTTGGGCGCGCAAAGCGATCATCGATTCAACGGCAACCTCATGTTGGACATAGAAATGGGGAATCGACATTTTAGACGCTTGCAGCCGCTCGGCAATCGCCTTGCGCATCGGCGAAAGTTTTTCCGTCACATAACTTCCCGGGGCCTTGTGGGGTGTTTTGCGCGAGCCGAAAGAAGCAGTGGCTTCTTTTTGCGCTAAGTTAAGATCGCGGCTCATCACCCTTCCATGTGGGCCACTCCCCTGAACTGTTGTTACATCGAGCCCTTTCTCTTTAGCGAGCTTTTTCGCAAGCGGCGAAACAAAGCCATGCCCACTTGCTTCGCTTTCAAAGGCATAGTCCTCTAGAGGAGGCTCAGGCTCAAAGGCCATCGTCGCCAAGGTCGCTGCTGGTGGCGTGGGTGTGTTGTCTTCAGCAGGAAAAGACACCTTGGCTTCTTCTTTTTTCTCTTCTGGTTGTGGTTCACCACTTGGCAGCGGTTGCCCTTCGGGTTGGTACCCTTCAAGACTTTCATCTGCGGTTGCGGTAAAGACAGCAACTGGCTGATTGACAAGCGCTTCTTCCCCTTCTTTAACAAGGATTTGGCGCAAAACTCCCTCATCTAATGCTTCGTACTCAACCGTTGCCTTATCTGTTGCGACTTCAAAAAGAACCACCCCACTTTTGATAAGATCGCCCTCTTTTTTGTGCCACTTCACAACAGTTCCCCCTTCCATCGTCGGAGAAAGTTTAGGCATAGTGAGTGTCGTAGGCATAGCTTTACCGACTCCTAAGATTGAGGGTTTCATCAACTGCCGCAGCGATTCGCTCTGGATTCGGCTGCGATGCCCGCTCGAGCCCTTTTGCGTAAGGAAGCGGCGTTTCACGCTGGCACACGCGCGCAACAGGGGCGTCTAAAAAATCAAAGCAATGTTGTTGCACCTCAAAGCCTACCTCTGCCGCAATACCGCTAAACAGGTGTCCTTCCTCAACAACAACACAAAAGTGGGTTTTGCGCACTGACTGAGCAATCAGCCCGAGATCGAGTGGTTTAACAGTGCGCAGATCGATCACTTCAATTGAAATGCCCCGCTTAGCATAAGAAGCGGCCACCTCCTCACAAAAACCAAGCATCCGGCTATAAGAAATCAGTGTGAGATCAGACCCTTCGCGGACAATGCGCGCTTTCCCCGCTGGCACGAGATATTCCTCTTTGGGAATCGCCATTTTCTTGCCATAGTCGAGTTCGTTTTCTAGGAAAAGGACGGGGTTATTACTTCGAATCGCCGTTTTAAGTAGACCTTTTGCGTCATAAGCATTACTCGGCGCTAAGATGATCCACCCCGGCAGGTTGCCATAAAGCGCTTCAACGCAGTGAGAATGTTGGCACGATACTTGCGCCGCAGCTCCATTCGGGCCGCGGAAGACAATCGGGACAGAAAAGCGGTTTCCCGACATATAATACATTTTGCAGGCATTCGACACCAGTTGGTCAAAGGCGACAAAGGAAAAATTAAAGCTCATGAATTCGACAATCGGGCGCAACCCTGTCATTGCCGCGCCAATACTGAGCCCAGCAAAACCATTTTCCGCAATCGGCGTATCGATGATCCGCTTGGGTCCCCATTTATCGAGAAGCCCTTTCGAAACCTTATAGGCTCCATTATATTCAGCGACCTCTTCTCCCATCAGGTAGACGGCGGGATCGCGCTCCATCTCTTCATCAATCGCTTGGCGCAGCGCTTCTCGAACTTCTACTTCTTGCTGCTGTTCTGTTGCCATTCTTTCGACCTAAGGTGCAAATACATCATCTTCTAGTGCGCTTTCATCTGGATCGGGGCTCGCTTCAGCAAACTCGAGCGCTTCCATAACTTGTTGCTTTGTCTCGTCTTCCATCAACTCTATCTCTTGAACCGTAAGAACCTTTCGCTTTAACAAAACCTTCTTAAAATTTTCAATCGGGTCGCCCTTTTTTGCCTCTTCCAGCTCTTCTTTTGTCCGGTAAAGGCCCGGGTCGGAGATAGAGTGTCCCCGAAATCGCTCGGTGACCGCCTCGACAATCACAGGCCGCCCACTTTTTTTCACCTCATCGGCGAGGTGACAAAAGCCGTGGTAACAAGCAAAAACATCCATGCCGTCAAATGTATACGCCTTGAGGTCATAGCTCTTTGCCAAGTGCTCGGCGATAGGTTGAGCCGCAATGGCGCGTTGCACTGCCGTTCCCATGCCCCAGCGGTTATTTTCAATCACATAAATACAAGGTAAATCCCAGAGTGCCGCCAAGTTGAGCGACTCGTGAACAGCTCCTTGGGCAACGGCGCCATCGCCTAAAAAGCACACAGCTATCCCCTCTTGCTCTTGGTATTTAAGTGAAAAAGCAGCACCAGTTGCAATCGGCACATGCCCGCCGACAATACCAAACCCGCCAAGCAACCGATCCGAATAGAGGTGCATCGACCCGCCACGTCCTAGAGCATTTCCCGTTGTTTTCCCATAGAGTTCAGCCATTGCCTCTCGCAATGTGACGCCGAGTAAAAGGGCAAGGGCATGACAACGATACGTCGTAATCCACCAATTATCTTGTTTTCCTATCGCAGCAACAGCGCCAACTTGGACAGCTTCTTGTCCCATGTAGGCGTGAAAAAATCCACCGACTTTTCCCCGTTGATAAGCCGCTTCAGCGCGCAACTCAAACTGGCGAATGCCGATCATTTCCTGCAAAAGCTGCACCAACCCCTCTTTGCCTAATTTTTGGCACGACTGATCGACGTCGCTTCCGAAAAAGTGGTAAGCAATTTCACATTTTGTCTTATCGGTCATTGCGTGGAGTATGTCCTTGATCTGATCTCTACCTTCCATGATCTTAGCGCAAACGTCGCCTATTAATCAAACAGAGCCCTGAAACGAAAAGAGGAGATCCTACCTCATCCCACCATTTGAAAGCATAGAAGCGGGCGGGCTCGAAGCTCCTTCTGTTACCGCATGACTTGCAGTTGGGATGGTACATAGCTCTTCTTCATCGGGGCTTAAATGGTAACACCCCGCGAAAAAGACAACTCCGAGAAGGCCAAATAGGGTCATAACTTTGCACATAAAACTTAAGCTGGTGCGTTAACGTCAAAGCGCATGCGGAAAGTCTTTACTGTGAAATCCACTGAAAGCATCCTGAACACGCGAGCAAATATAAGTAGGCCGCTGCTACTTTCAGGCGGGTCAAGCAGCCCGTATTTTTCCACCTAAAGGACCCTGATTTTACCTTTTTCTCCACATTCTTTCAATACCCCGCTTCTCTTTTAAAACCCAGGCTAGATCCAAAAAAAGAAAAAAAAAGCCTTGCGAACATCCGCGCGCAAATGTTTGTCTTTTGAAAAAGGATGCGTATATACTATGCCGAACGTAGCTCAAGAACCGGGAATTTTGCTACCAGCCAGCGCGCCAGATTGTTGTATCGGCGATGCCGCCACTAAATAAGATAGAGATGATGGCACAGGAAAAACCCCGATTCTTGAGCTAGACTCGGTAGACAAGGAGGCTATGAAAGGAAAAGTACAATGCAAACAACCGCCATTTTTTACGATACAGAAACGACAGGGGTAAAAAGCGCTGAAGACCGTGTGATCGAAATTGGCGCTTATGATCCGACAAACGAGCGGACATTTTCGACCTTAATTCATCCCAAGTGTCCCATCCCCAAAGAAGCAACGGCAGTGCATCAAATCACCGATGAGATGGTGCAAGACGCCCCCTCGTTTGCCGAAGCTGGGCAACAATTTGCGACATTCTGCGGCCCCCATGCTGTGCTGATTGCACATAACAACGACGCTTTTGACCGCCTCTTTCTCGAAGCCGAGTTTACGAGAAATGGGCTCGACCTTCCCCCTTGGAACTATGTTGATTCGCTAAAATGGGCGCGCAAGTACCGCCCCGATCTTCCCCGCCATTCGCTGCAACATTTGCGCGAATATTTTGGGATTCCGGCCAATCAAGCTCACCGCGCTCTAGACGACTCGATGATCTTATACCGCGTCGTCCTCGAACTCGTCGACGATCTCGACTGGGCGACGATTCTTAAGCTTGCAACAGAAAAACGGCTGCTACGCCAAATGCCTTTTGGCAAACACAAAGGGCAGCCTCTTAAAGATGTTCCAACAAGTTACATCCAATGGCTCCATGAAAATGGCGCACTTGACAAGGCCAGCAACAAGGAGCTCAAAGAGAGCTTAATCGCTATTGGAAAGCTTTCATAGTCTATAGACCGAACCGTCACTCAAGAAGTGGGCATGTTGCTCAGCGCGGTGCGAGCCCCTGCTTGAAAGTGGGTTTCCCACATCTGCCGAAAAGGTGGGCACTCTTTAAGAAGCACTTCACGCGGCCCTTGAGCCGCCACACGCCCTCCTTCTAGGTAAACCAATCGATCGGCATGTTCGACTGTTGAGAGGCGGTGAGCGATAATGATTTGCGTGACCTTCCCCCGCAGCTCTTGCAACGCGAGTTGAATGTGTTTTTCACTGAGAGCGTCTAAAGAAGAGGTCGGTTCGTCGAGGACGAGAACCGGCGCTTTTTTCACAAGCGCGCGCGCAATCGCCAAGCGCTGCTGCTGCCCTCCCGAAAGGTTTTTGCCCATTTCATCGAGCATCGTGTCATATCCATGAGCTAACTGAACAATAAAATCGTGCGCATGAGCGCTTTTAGCCGCTGCGATAATAGCGTCGCGCGCAATCGCTCTCCCATACGTGATATTGGCTGCAACGGTATCCTTAAACAAAAAGGGCTTTTGAGGAACAAAAGCGATCATTTCGCGCAGTGATTTTTTTGTATAGCGTCGCAAAGAGATTCCATCGATGCACACCTCCCCCTCATCCCAATCGTAGAGGCGCGGCAAAAGTTGAACAATCGTCGATTTCCCGGCTCCTGTCGAGCCAACAAGAGCCACTGTTTCCCCCTTGGCAATCGACAAGCTCAACCCCCGCAAAACCCAATCTTTTTCGTAGCGAAACGCAACATTGCGAAACGTAATTGCCTGATCAAAGCGGCGAAGCGCGCGGCGGGGCGTCGCTAAGTTCTTCTGAGGAGCTAAAGCGAGGACCTCTTCCATCCTTTCCGCCGCGACAATCCCCTTTTGGACATTTGCATTTTCCTCGGCAAATTTTTTGATTGGCTCGTAAAACTGATGTAACAGGGCAATAAAAATCACCACCTCGGCAAGGCCCATGCCGAGAACATGAAGACCAAAAAGGACGACAACAGCGATACATAGCATCGTGATGGCATGCAAAATAGGGCGGGTAAGCAGGTCGTATTTAGCTGTTTTGCTTTCTAAATGCGCCATCTTATCGTTTTGCTCGCGGTACTTGGTGAGCGAAAACAGCTCCATGGCAAACACTTTCACCGTTTCGATACCAGCTAAAAAATCGACGAGAACAGAGGTAAATTTTTCTTGGTTCCGCTGCAGCTGTCGCGTCACTGCGCGGACTTTACGCGTGACGAGGATAATAGGCACAATCACAAGTGGCAACCCAAAAAAAATCACCACCGACAACCGCCATGAAATAAAAAAGCACAGTGTTAAAGTTGAAAGGATACGAAAAGGAGCGTGAATATAATTGACGATCATCGAATGAATCGACGATGAAATTTGATGCGAGTCATGCGCAACCCGCGAAGCGAGCCCTCCAATCGTATGCTTTTGATAAAAGCGCATCGGAAGAAGTTGCAAATGATCAAAATATTGCTCGCGCAAATCGCGGCTCACGCGAATCCCTAACACCCGCGTAGTATAGCGGCTGAAAAACAAAAAAAAGGCCTTAAGAAAGGTGACACATAAAAGAACCGCAATAAACCGTCCGAGCCCTTCATGTAACCGCAACTGGGCCTTCACTTGGTAGATAAATCGCTTGAGCAACCCTCCTTGACCTGATAACGCCAAATAAGCTTCGGCATCAGCGCGTGTCATCCCTTGACCTGTTGGATCGATCTTCATCCACTGCGCTGCGATATCGCTTTGCATCAAAACATCGGGTTGCTGGCTGGACTGAAAAAGCTTAAAAACATCGACACTAGAGTCAGATAAAATACCGAGTGTCACTGTTTCAAGCTGACTTGCTACTGTGACACCGAGAAGCATCGCCAAAGCGAGAACAAAGAGGGGAAGTTCACAGCGCGCGCGAAAGAGCGCTTTAACGAGCAATCTCATCCTGATTCCTTTTATCCGTACCCGGAGTAAACGACTCGATCCCCTGAAGGGGATGAGCTTCCAGCTCGCGATTCAAGAAGCGGTCTACAGGCATCGCACGCCCAACACACAAAAGAAACGTCGATGAAACTTAACGCGCGTGCGCCTTCTGAACGGCGCCAAGTCGGCGAAACTTTTGATAGCGCGCTTCTACTAGCTCTTCTTTTGTTAGCTGTCCCAACATTTTTTTCTGCGCGAGGACAAAATCTTTCACAGCACGATACACAGCATCGGGATCGTGGTGCGCTCCGCCAGGGGGCTCGGCAATCACCTCATCAATGACATCGCACCCTATTAAATCTTCCGCCTGCATTTTAAGTGCTGCTGCTGCTTCGGCATTTTTTGCCGAGTCATGCCATAAAATAGAGGCGCATCCTTCTGGGGAAATAACAGAGTAGTAAGCATGTTCAAGCATCCCCGTCACATTGGCAACACCAATACCTAACGCGCCGCCAGAACACCCTTCGCCAATTAAAACAGCAATCACCGGGGTTGTTAAACTCGCCATTTCTCTTAAATTATGGGCAATTGCCCATCCTTGCCCGCGCTCTTCTGCCTCTAACCCCGGATAAGCGCCCGGTGTATCAATAAGCGATACAATGGGAAGATCAAATTTTGCTGCAAGCTTCATCACGCGCAGTGCTTTGCGGTACCCTTCTGGGTGGGGCATGCCAAAATTGCGGTAAAGTCGACTTTCGGTGTCACATCCCTTTTCTTGAGCAACCACGACAAATTTTTCATCTCCAATCACGCCAAATCCGGTAATGATCGACCGGTCATCGGAAAAAAGGCGGTCGCCAAATACCTCTGTAAACGAATCGCACAGGTGTTTGATATAATCTGTTGCGCGGGGACGCTGAGGATGGCGGCAAATCGCCACTCTTTCCCACGGCGTAAGCCGAGAATAGACCTGTTCTTTTAATGTCTCAAGCTTGCGCTCTAATTTGACAATCTCATCATCAGTCCAAATTTTATCGACCTGGTTTTGCTTTTTTAGGCGCGCGATCATCTCCTCATATTCGCCAATTTGCTTTTCGTGCTCGAGCATTATTCCCCCTCTTGTTTCATACGCACCGCATCACAAGCGCTCACAGTCGGCAAGATGGCCTGCTCAACATCAGTCACAATCTCAACGCACGTCGGCCGTGAAATTACGATCGCATATAGCTCTTCAATATCTTCTTTTGCCAGGCGCACACAACCATCGCTCGCATACTTCCCGAGAAGATCCCTATCTTCAGAATAGCTCGCCTCTTCTTCGTTATACACCCAAGGAACGCCATGGATACCATACCCTTGCGCGGCAGCTCCACGAGCTTCTTTGACTTTGAACGGCATCCAGCGCGTTCCAAACACCTGAACCATTTCTATTTCCGTTCCTTGAAAGTAGTCTACCACACCAGGTTGGTAAGTTGCGACTTTGCTTCCAAGCCAGTAACGCCCTACAGGGGTAAGAACACCCGATGCAGCCTCTAAATCAATCCGCCCAAGTCCCACTTGATAAGTTTTCACAAGAACTTGTTCATCAGCAGTTAAGTCATGGTAATAAAACCACATCTTGCACCGAGAAATATCAATAACGAGGTAAAAATGAAGGTCTTTTTCCGGGTTTAAGACGGTAAAGAGGTCGCCTGCTCCTACTTTTTGCGTTGTATAATCTTGTGTGCGATTCAAACTCCGCGCGATAAAATGGCGCGAGGTTTTGTAGTGCGCCGCATAATCAGCAACCCATGCCAGCTTCCCTGTCAACCACGGAACGCGACTTGTATACTTGATCGTCGAGACGATAGGAAACTGCTCTTTCCCTGTGGCAAAAAACCGGTCAATGTGATCGACCTCTTCAGAGGCAACAGCATCTTGAACAGGGGCTAGCTTTTCCTGAACTTCTCGATGAGGCGTTGCGGGCTCAGACGTGGCGACTTCCCTTGCTACAGCAAGCTCCATGTGCGCTACCTGCTCGACTTGATCAGATGGCGTCTTTGTTTGCGCTCGTTTTTTCAAAGTGAGCACACCTAAAAAGGCGCACATTGAGAGCGCACACATAAAAAGGAATTTTTTAATTGACACGAATACTTCCTCCACTTGAGCTAGGCAAGATCGCTTCTATTATTGTCGACCTCGAATTCTTTTTCAACACGCCAATTTTTTCTCGATTCTCCTTTCGAACCTAAAAAGTTAAGCCTATTTTTTGCGTATTGCTCTCGAGGCTGCCGTGCGCGGGGACTCTCTAGTTCGCTTAAATCATAATTTTCTTTTGCCTATACAAAGGAATTTTTGTTAGCCTTTCATCCACTTTGTAAACAACTTAGGCAAAGCCGCTCATGCCGTCAACACCAGTACACACTCTTTCCCCAGCCGAAAAAGACATTTTCTACTGGATAGTCAACCTCATCCCACGCTTTCCTAAATCGCTAGATGCTAGACTCCTTAAAGGATTTCATTATCTTTTAGGGCCCGGAATCGCCCCCTCTTTCATCAAAACCCGCTCGCTACCCCACCTAAAAAAGTTATTGCTGACTCAGTTTTCATTCCAAAAAAAAATAGAAGGCGCCTTCGCCTTAGGCCACGAACTCCTGCTCGTCAGGATCTTTCCTGTTGGATCTCTTATCTGCATCGCTATCGCCGCCCCCAAAAAAGCCCACCCGTTGTCTGGCCAGATGATCCTCGAAATAGCAGGCCAACAAGTCCCCGCCCTTAAAAAAATCGACGCCTCTTTTTTCGCGTGGGACAACCCTACTTGGCCCTATACGTTTTGCTACGTAGAACTAGAGAAAATGCGAGGGAAAGACCTTCTCACTTCGGAAATCACCTCTCTTGAAGCCCATTTTAAAAGAGAAATCCCTTATCACCTTGCAGAAACATCGACCTTTTGGCCCTACAACCACGAAGAGGCCTTTAAAGAGCTCCTCATTTTAGCCAAAGAACTGACCTCGACCACCGATGCTCCCCAAGTGAGCATCCATTTCCGAAAACAAACATCGAACGACTTAGAATTTATCGTCTATCTTGCGCGACCAAAGTCTCACCTCTCACGAGAAACCACTCTGACAAACTGCTCGTTACCCTCTTCGATTCAACTCACCACTCACCTTAGAAAAGAACTCGAGTCCGACATCCCCCTAATAGCCGAAGCTTTTTCTCTTATCATTCCGATTAAGCACCACAAGAACCGCTCAGCAGTGAACTTGCTCCATGCGCGTGAATTTATCGCTAAACTCCTCGAAGATGCCATCGGCTTCTTTAGAGATTACAATGGCGGGCTCTTGGAACTCCAAAAAAAGAAATTCAACCATCTCTCGCATCGCCTCTCCAAAAAAATCCCCCACTTTGCCCTTTTTGCTGAAAATATTTTTTACGGCCTTAGCCCTGTTGAAGCGCAAATAAGTTTAGATGACGCGATATTAGAAAAGCTCTTTGAGGGGTTTTCGACAGCCTTAGCGACCCCCCCCTCTCGTTTTAAGCACCCCAACCCCTCGACCATGATCATTACGCTCCCAACTGCCGATGATCTTTCCCCCCTCCTCGATCAAATGAAAAATTTGCAAGAAAAGAAAAAAATCACCGCTTATGTCTACCTTCAATTGGCCTCTCATTACTACCTTTGCTTGCTCAACCCATCAAAAAACCTGCAGGAAAACATCCACTTTAACGTTGATTGTATCTATAAGAAAAAATCACTGCGGCTCCTATTCCAGTCGGGAAAAGTTCCCTCTCTCAATCCCCACTACCTTTCAGACGAGTTGCGAAGTCGCGTTCTCGCTAATCTTTTATTCGAAGGGCTCTTTAGGTTAGGCCCCCAAAACAAAATCCACTATGCAGGTTGCGAGAGCTTTCACCTTTCAAAAGATGCTCTTCGCTATGTATTTACAATTCGCAACCATTCTTGGTCAAATGGAGAGAAGGTCACAGCGAGCCATTACGAAAAAGCGTGGAAGCGGAATTTCTTTTTGAAAAGTGGCCACAACTTTTACCTTCTTAAGAATGCAGACGCCATCAGACACAACAAAAAACCCCTCCACATGTTAGGGGTTCAAGCCCTCGACGACACCCACCTAAAAGTCACTCTAGAACGTCCAGATGTCCATTTCATCGAAAAACTCACCCAACCTCTATTTTTCCCTTCCCCGCAAAAAGAATCAGAAACGCTAGACTTTAACGGGCCTTACTCGGTTCAAGAAAAAAACGCCGACAAGTTGCTGCTGGAAAAAAACTCTTACTACTGGGACAAAAAGGCTATTTTTTTTGATAAAGTCTCTATTCTTTTTGAACGTTCGTCGAAAAAAATTTCCGAGCTATTTGAACAAGGGCACATTGATTGGATTGGAAACCCTTGTTCTTATGAGGCCCCCATTGCCAAGCCTTTGCGCAAAAAAAACCTTCCCTATCCTTTTTTTGCCTATCTTAACACCCAGTTCTTTCCTCTATCTTCTCCTTTCATCCGCCAGGCTTTTAGTCGTGTCATAGACCGCCGTTTGATTGCTCGCTCCATTTTCCCTGGGAACAACCCTCTTTTTACCCCTCTTCCAGAGCCCCTATCTCAATACAAAAGCAAAGAGCCTGATTATGATCTCAAGCAAGGAAAGAAGCTGTTTGAGCAAGGACTACAAGAGCTTGGATTAACCAAAGAAACTTTTCCCACTCTTAAATTAAGTTTTTTCAATATAAAAAACCGCGTAAGCCTTGCAAAATATTTACAAGAAAAGTGGCAATCTGTTTTTGGCATCAAGATAGAGTTAGACATCACCGATTGGATCTCTTTTTATAATCAGGTCGAGAAAGGCTTTTTTCATATAGCCGGTTTCTTTGAAGGCACCTTCTCTTTTCTCGATTGCATCCCTTTTTTTGACAGCTTCACTTATCGAGAAGGAAATTTTAGTGGGTGGGAAGACGCCACCTACAAAGAACTCATCTCTCTTTTAAAAACATCGACATCTAAAAAAGCCCGCTCTGCATTACTCGCTCAAGCTGAAGCATTGCTTCTCCAACATATGCCTTTTATACCATTAACATCTTTAGTCTACTCTTATGCCCATGTTCCGGGATTGAAAAACTATACTATTGACAAAAGTGGCAACGTAGATTTCCGTTTTTCCTCTTATACCGAGCGCAATTCAAGCGTCGGGAATGTGGCCCCAGCCAGCGCGTCAGATATTTTATCGGCGAAATAACTTATATCCATAGGAGCTAGTGGAGATGCCTGGCACAGGCAACATTCCCGATTCTTGAGTTGCGCTCGGTAGATCAACATTCGCCAGCCCCCTCTTCTTCAGGTGAGCGATGAGAGGCGCACACTCGCCCTGCTTGAGATAGTCTGAATCCGGCGGGCCTATGGTGCCCGCCATCGTTGCAGCTAAAACCCAGCCTTTTCCTTGAGTGGCTAGCGTTGAAACAAGACCCTGTAGCGAGTCGCGAGTGCCAACCTGCGCGTAGGATATTGTTTCACCTTGCACACCTCCTTCTTTTAGGTGAGAGAGGATCTCAATCAAAGTAAGCCCAACGAAAATCGGGAATACCGCTCGAATCGAAGCAAAGGCCTTTTAAGTTTGACGGATACCGATGGTAGGGAATGCGGTTAACCACCCAAATAATCGGAAATTCTTGCTTTAAGATAGCTTCTGCCTCTTTTAAAAGACTTTCCCTTACCTGGATGTTGTCAACACACTTTAACTTATCGACAATTTTTTGATATTGAGCGCAATGCCATTTAGAAAAATTGTTCTCGTTTGACAACACCTCAAGGCACGCAACTGGATCGTTATAGTTGATTGAAGTAAAAAACCCGCCTATTTGATAGGCGCCTTTCGACATATTGGCAAAAAACGTATTCCAGTCTTGAACTTCTAGATCGACTGTAATGCCAAAAGCATGATGCCATGTTTCTTGCAAACACTGCGCTAACCGCTTATGAATGGTTGTACTCGAGGAAGTGAGTTTCAACGCAGGAAACGTGTCCTTAGTTAAGCCGAGGTCTTTTAGCCCTTGCTCGAAAAATTCCCTACCTTTTTCAAGGTCATAACTTTCTGCAATATCCTCGTGAGTAGAAAAGGGAAACGGACTAAAAAGTGGCTTATCCCCAATAAAAAGATAGTCGGCAATTTCTTTTTGGTTCACGGTATAATACAAAGCTTTTCTAATCAAAGGAGAAGACAAGGGAAAGGTCTCTGTATTGAGATAAACCCAATAAGGAAATACAATCTCAGGCCCTTGAAAAAGATTTCCCTTGCTTAACTCTGTTGACAAAACTTCTGAAGGCAAATAGCTAAAAGGATCGCCAATCCAGTCAATGTCCCCCTCTTCATAAAGAGAAAGTGCCACGATGGGATCGCACACCATAAAAATTTTAATCTTTTCAATAGCAACTTGGGAGTGATCCCAAAAATAGGGATTTTTCCCCAAAAGCAAATAATCATCCTCTTTTCTTTCTTCAACTCGATAAGGGCCCCCAAATAAAATTTGACCTTTTTCTATTTTAAAAGGAGCAAAGAGGTGCGAAGAAAGCAATTTAAGAAAATAAGATGTAGGTTGCTCCAAATCGACAATCAACGTCGTTTTATCGACCGCTTTCACTCCTACGCTATCGATAGGCATGTCTCCTTTCTTCGCGGCTTCGGCATTTTTGATGCAGTAGAAAAGGTGGGCATTGGCACATTTTGACCCAGGAGCTATCGCCCTTTTCCAACATTGTTCATAATCATAAGCGCTCACAAGCTCTCCATTAGAGTAGTGGCTGGGGCGCACCGTAAACGTATAACGCGTTTGGCATGCTGATACATTCATGTCAGCAGCTCCTGCTAACTCATATTCACCTTGAGGATTTAAACGCGTAAGACCTTCAAACAACCATTTCCCAAGAGCACCCTCACGCCCTCCGGTATGAAGGTCATGGGGATCAAAAGAGGACACATCGCCTACAACAAAGTTTAACCTAACTTGCTTGACGCTTAAATCATGCGAGTCGGTTTTCTTATCTACATCTTCCTTGTGCATACATCCTCCCAACAAGATCAAATTGGCTAAAGAGGCTAGCAATAGCATGACATTCTGTCTATAAAATTTTTTCACTTTCTCTCTCCATCTGTTATTCTATACCGATCGCAATCCAAGACCGGGACTGGTATAACTATGCAGGGTAAACGACTCGATCCCCTGAAGGGGATGCGCTTTCAGCTGGCACTTTTGCCGCTGATTCGGGGCGGTTTACGCTCGCCCCCACCTGAAGCAATCGCACATGCAGCGTTGTAGTCTGCATCCTTCTCGCCACAGGCTGCGCAAGTCAACCGTGCCCTTGTGCGATGGCCCTGCTTGCCACAAAGACTGCAAGTCTGGCTCGTATAGGCCGGATTGACTTGTTCAAATTTTAGCTCAAAATAGTATCCTTATCTCTTCAGTTTTCTTTTCTTCTTGGCATAGGCTCCTGAGACACGACGAATGGCTTGGCTGGCAAGGTTGCTCGACAATCCAAACTCTTGTCTCATTTCGAAATAACACCGCTTTTGTAAGGCAATTTTGTTGCTTATTTTTTCTTTTTTGCTGATATCCAAAGCATAGTTGCACGCCAAAGCAAACTGGATGGTTGTTCCTCTTAGCACTTGTGTTGTTTGCTCATCGAGGACACCTAGCTTACCAACAACTGTGATCGTTTGTCGTGGTAAGAGACTCTTTCTATTCATAGAATATGACTCTACATTTTTTTATTTATTTTTGGCTGCGTTTCCTCCCAATCTCCTAAAGGAGATGGGAAGCCACGCAGTCTGCTCTTTGACATCTTCTTCCATCTACAAGGAAGGAGCTGTGCCCTTTCCCTAGAAAAATAAGCTTGCTGCTCGTGCCATACCCATTGTCGGAAAGGCAGTATACATTTTTTTTATTTATTGTCCCGTTATATACAGCCAATAAGATGGCGAAGGGAAAAACCGCGTCTTGAATGACGCTTGGTATCAAGGAAGTTTCCTCTGAAAAGTTTCTCTATTTTTCAGTCTGAAGCGAGAGGGGTTGTGTGTTACTTTTTGACCTAAAGGGAAAAAAAGAAAGGACTAGTTAATGCTAGTCCTTTCTTCGATTGGATTGAGGTATGGAACTTGTGGCCGCAGCCTTGGGACGGGTCATCTACTTTGCCGATCATAAAAGATAACCACTCATCCCGTAAAAGCATCACTTTAAGAAACGCGTTCTAATTTTGCAACACTAAAACAATAAAAGAAAAATAACGTGAACAAGTTAGAACAAAAATGAACAGAAAAGACCACTTTTTTGTAAAAATGGAACTTTTAAGAACCGATTCTGATTCAAGAAGGGGAAGTTTGACCACAGCTAGCACACCTTGCATCGCCGATGATGCGCTTTTTTATCGGCGATGCAGCCAGTCAACAAGATCAAGATGATCATGGACCCCAAAAACTGGACCACTTGTTACACTGGTAGTGTTGCAAAAACTGATTTCCTTCAAATTTTGAATTTGTAAGTCGTTGATAGTTAACGTCGCATTTTTCCAAAACCCACGATTTTTCGATTGTTGCCACACGACCACTTAAACACCAAGCAGGAGGCCTGATGCGCAAGCACCCCCTATTTGTCGGGTTATTTTTGATTTTAATTGGGTTTTTCCCTTGCAAAGGGGAGGCTGAAACTCCCCTAAAGTCGATAACTTACTCGTTCTCCTTAAAGTCAATCGCTAAAAATGAATTGATTGTTACTTGCACATTTCAAGGCGATGAAAGTGGTACGACGGAATTGGTCTTACCTCATCGATGGGCAAACCAGTCAGAGTTACATAAAAATATAGAAAACTTGAGCTGTCTACATCATGAAATTAAAGATACAGATCAGAGCCACATTAAGCAGATATTTCATGATTCAGGGGACAAGATTGTCCTCTCCTATCACATTAAACTTTTTGTTGAGGAAGCTTGTTGTCAAAACTACCGTTGCTTACTTGGGGGCAAAGCACACTTTTTTGCTCTAGGTCATGGGATGTTCGTCATCCCGACTCAAGAGGATGCAAGCATGCACATCTATCTAGAATGGAAAGACGCGCCTCCAACCTGGGAAATCGCAAATAGCTTTGGCATAAATCAAGTTGTGCAAGAGCTTGTTCAGACTCCAGCTAAGTTGCGATCAGCAGCATTTATGGGAGGTGATTTTCAAATCATTGAATGCAACAAAGGCGCTAGCCCTGTCTACGTAGCTATGAGGGGAAAATGGCCCTTTTCTTGTGAAGAGTTTGTCAACATAGTTGAAAAGGTATGCGGGTCTCAAAGAAATTTTTGGGATGACTATGAGTTCCCCTTCTATCTCGTCTCAGTCATCCCAATCAAGGCTAAAAACTATTTAAGTGGCACGGGTTTAACGAATACTTTCTCACTATTTTTAGGAGATAACGAGTGGGCAAAAGCGGAGTATCTAAAAGACTTAACATGGTTAGTCAGTCACGAACATTTCCATACTTGGAATGGGGGCAAAATGCGGTCATCTGAACGAGAAGGTTCTATGTATTGGTTTTCCGAAGGGTTTACAGAGTACTATGCAGTCAAACTCAATCACAGGTATGGAATAATGGCTCAAGGGGAATATATAGATCATATTAATGCCATTTTAACGAATTATTACTTGTCCCCTGTTCATCGCGCTCCTAATGCGAGGATTGTCAAAGAATTTTGGGTTAACCCAGATGTCAAGGAACTCCCCTATAACCGAGGCTTTACCTTAGCGCTCTATCTCGATGCAAAAATTCAGACCCAAGGACAAGGTTTAAGCTTAGATGATTTCATGCGTGATGTATTTACCTTTACAAAGCAAAAAAATTGCCGCTATTCTTCTGAAGAGCTTTTGGAGCTTCTTGGAAAATACCTTGATCAAGAGGAAATTTCAGCTGTAAAAGATATGATATTCAAAGGGGAGACAGTTCCTTTGCCACAAAGAGCCCCCGTTTCAGGCTATACGCTGATTTGGGAGAATTTTTTAGGATTCAACCTCAAAAGCTCTCTTTCAACGGGAGTTGTTGAAGGAGTCAAACGAGGAAGCGTTCCTTTTCAAGCCGGGCTTATAAACGGATCAAACCTCCTTAAATTTGAGAAGAAGGGGACGGTTGTCACGCTTTTGGTTAGGCATCCCGATGAGGATAGTCCAAAAACAATTTCCTACGACTTGATAGAGATAAAAACAAGGCCTCAATACGTTAAAGAAAATACAAAATGAGGTGCGTTGTAAAAGACACAATTTAATCTGACATTATGCGAAAAAATCGTGCACCACTTTTCCTTAAACCCAGTCAACGTTTAAGGAGTAAAAATGAATCAACTGACAAGTCAAAAAGTGATCAACAACAAGCTGGGATGACTTCAACTCTCAAAAGTATCATGGACCCCAAAAACTGGACCACTTAGCTACTCTCTCGCAAAAGTCTCCTAGGAGGCTAAAGAAGTTGAGCCATGCAAAAGCGAACAGCCAGAAGCGCAGGATTTAAAAAGAACGTGGCCCTTGCTGCTTTGAAAGAAAACGCCACTTCTGAGGAGATCGCCCAGAGATTTGGGATCCATGTGACTCAAGTCCACAAGTGGAAAAAGGAGCTGACTGACAGTGCTGAGCTCGTTTTTGGATCAAAAAAGCACAACTTTGAAGAAAAGGAAGTTGAGCTTCATGCTCAAATTGGAAAGCTCGCCGTTGAAAAGGACACCGTGATTGTTAATCAATTAGAGGTAAGGAAAGAGAAGATTCCCTGTGGAACCTGGAACCTAAATGAACAAGGAGTGGAGTCGCTTAACTTTGGCTATTTTTGGTCTAGACATTGGGGTCCACCATAGATAATGTGTCCTAAACAAGACTTAACCTTACAGTCAACCGCTAGCTAACAATACTTGT
>CAYTIT010000001.1:0-20964 GCA_964437975.1 uncultured bacterium | reverse complement strand
AATTGTTTCTTTGGAATCGTCGATATAAAATTCTTCTTTTCATTTATAAAAGAATTGACGGTTATATTATTTCCTGATTAAGTTTCTAAATCAAAAATAACTCTTTTCCCGTAATAAGGTTCTCTGCTTTCGTAAAATTTAACCGAGTTGACGATAGAACTGACCATTATTTATCTAATTTAATTTTTTATTTCCATTAATTTTACTAAATTTAAGGTTAAAAATCAAAAGTAATTATATTTTTATATGTTTTTAAGAATAGGTTATTTGTGTATTAAATTAATCTAAAATTGATCTCAAGGTCTTTACCCAACTCTCAATCAGTTTAATCTATCAAAAAATATTTTTAACGTTTTTTGTTGGCCTACCGCTCGTGATTCAAGACGCGGGAGTGGTGCCCCGACCAGCGTTCGGCGATGTGTTATCGGCAAAGCAGCCAGTCAACAAGATGGAGATGGCGACACAGGAACAACCAATTCCTGACACAGCTCACTTTTTGCAACGACTGCCTACTCGAGAAACGACGATCTCACGTTTCTTAGCTAGCTTTTCTCTACAATCCCTTATCTTTGTCTAAAAGTTTTTCTAAGCGCGTCCCTGTACGACTAAGGCTTGTCGAGTAACTGCTTTTAGCCGCTTCATACACTTTTGCCAAAGCGCATTTGACGACGGTTGAATAAGTGGGATGGTTGACGAACTCTTCTATAAAGATAAAGATCCCCTCATACTGCCCTTCTTCGATGAGAGTGTTCAACAACTCGTGATAAGCTCGAGAATCGAGGTACCATTGAGTTGCCCACAGTTGCTTCAGCTTTCCATAGTTGACCGCTTGATAGAAAAGTTCATCTAGACTTCTATGAGAAAAATAGGTTTGGGGTATTTTATTAACCTTAACAAAAGCAAAAAACCTACTTAAAAAATCACTTACTTGAAAAAATTCTTGGTAGTACGTAAGAATATAGTTGAATGCCATTTTGAATGTGTGTTCTTTTGGATCTAAGAATCTAAGAACAGCAAACATCTTTGATAGCTCTTTGTTTTTTAACAAATCGTTGATAACGATAAGGCCACTTTCTCTAGTGAGTCGCCAGCCAACGAGCGCTAATAAGTCTTCGCGCCCCTCCTCGACAACGGCGGTAAATATTTTTCGCAAATCGCTAGCGACAATACCATCTTGCCCGATATTAAATTGGCGAATGAAAGAAAAAAAAGTGTCGAAATCTTTTTTCTCAATACACACGTCTATTAACACTTCTAGAAGTCGACTTTTATCGACACGCATCGCGCTCCTTAGCGCCCAAATACTTGCTGCTGCATTGATTGCCGATGTGGCTTTCCCTAGACGGGTGTAAGCGTGAACCAACTTTAACCAATGCTCAAAACCCGCATTAGCTCTCAAATACCTTAAAATTTTTTCGGTGTTTTCAGGAGAAGACAAGTCTTCTGAAACCTTAAGCGCTTCAAATAGGTCGGGGTAAGGCATGCGCACCCCTCGTGACCCCAACTCAACGATCAAATCAGCTACAGATTCAGCCTTCTTGCTTGCTATCCCTTCGCGCAACATGCGCAAGCACACCTTCTCATCGAGGAAAAACTCCTCTGGCCAAAAATTGAGATAACTGCTGATGGCGAGTTGAGCCCCTCCCCCCTCTTTTGCTAAACACAAGGAGAGAAAATCACTAAAGGCCAATGCATAGTGAGGCTCACCATTTTTTTTCATTTCATGAAGAGTGCTCAAGCATTGACCGATATCTTGAGCGATGACAGCAGCCTTAAAAATAGCGTTGTTTAAAGTCAAAATAGAACTTTTTATGTTGGAATCGGGGTATTTTACCGTAAACAAAGGCGAGGGATTTAACTTGCCTTTGAGTTTTACAATCAATGTCAGAGTGTCATGACACTCGGGACCGCAGACCATATCTGTCATAGCGAGAATGAGGGAAACGGTCGGTTGTATATCCGACTGTTCGATTTTTTTCACGATTTCTTTATATTGACTGACCTTTCCGCTGTGAACAATTAATTTTACAGCGGTGAGAAAGTCACGCTCATTTAATTTAATCTTCCCCAACAAGTAGGCCTTGAGCTGTTTTTCAGCCTCTTTGAACCGCCCCTCGTTAAACAGTTGATGCATCTGAGCCGTAGGGGTATTTTGGGATTTTAATAGGTTCGTGGCATTTTTAGTTTTCCAAAATTTTTTTGCTTTTTGATACCCTTTGTTTTTATATGGTGTTTTTGAAAATGTATTAGTTGAAGTGGGCCGTATGTTTCTATTGATTTTTTTGTAATGAGAATATTGGTTTTTTTTACACTCTCCTCTTTGTTTAGGAACACACCTCCACTTTTGGTGAATGGAGTAATGATTCGATATGGCCGACATGCAAACACCTCCTATCTGGTTAGACCAACCGTCGATACGACACGCGATCGGTCGATATCCTATTATCACACGTTGATTCCAAGCGGTCAGGCATGAAAGCTAGAGCCCATCATTGTTTTGCTTCTAGCCAACCCCTTTTCTCGAGGAAGGAGCCCCACGCACTAGCTTGCAGTGTCGTTGGCTAACGTTGCCTCTTCTTCGGCATGTGGCGCCGACCGAAACAACACCCTTTTGCGCACACACTTTTTTTATGGGCGCTAGACTACCATAATTTTTTTAGATTAACAACAAAGACTGCAAAGGTCAGCGGCAGCGCGCCACCTGCCACGTGATGCATTGCAGGAATTTTTTTAGACACCTTGGGTTTAAAGAGGGCGATCTTCAATCAGCTGCAAGTCGCGGTAATAGTGAAGCAGATCGCGGAAGCGAGCTGCTTCTTCGAAGTTCAGCTCTTTAGCGGCCCGTTTCATTTCCCGCTCGCACTCTTTTGCCTTGGCTGCAATTTCACTCGGATTGAGCGGCGTTTGGTCGCGCGCAGGTTTCTCGCCGCGCCGCGCAGGTTCTTCTCCAAGAAAAGCGTCTGCTAAATCGTCTGTCACCTTCTTGATGACCGTTTTGGGGACGATTCCATGAGCCTGATTATAGGCTTCTTGCCGCTGACGTCTTTCTTCCGTAAGGGCCACCGTTTTTTGCATCGATTTCGTCTCTTTATCGGCATACATGATTACGCGCCCATTTTCGTTACGCGCCGCGCGCCCACACGTTTGGACAAGCGCTGTTTCGCTCCGCAAAAACCCCTCTTTATCGGCATCTAAAATAGCGACAAGAGAAACTTCCGGAATATCAAGCCCTTCGCGCAACAAATTGATCCCAACAAGGACATCGAATGCACCACTTCTTAACTGCTGGATAATCGCAACACGCTCGAGAGTATCGATTTCCGAGTGCAGGTACTTAGCTCGCACACCAATATCGAGAAGGTATTTCGTCAAGTCTTCTGCAAGCTTTTTGGTGAGCGTTGTCACGAGAATCCGCCCTCCTTTTTCGGTTTCGATCCGAATTTCATCGAGACAATCATCGACTTGGTGCGTTGCAGGGCGCACTTCAATGACTGGATCGAGCAACCCTGTTGGACGGACGATCTGTTCGGCAATATCTCCTTCCGCTTCAGCAACTTCCCACGTTCCTGGAGTAGCCGAAACAAAGATCACTTGGGGCACACGGCGATAAAATTCTTCGAACTTGAGCGGGCGATTATCATACGCGGAAGGGAGGCGAAAGCCAAACTCGATGAGCGATTTTTTGCGGGCACGATCGCCATTGTACATGGCGTGAATTTGCGGCAATGTTTGGTGGGATTCGTCAATAAAAAGGAGGTAGTCAGAGGGGAAGTAATCGAGCAGGCACGCAGGGGGATCGCCTGCGCGCCGCTTGCCAAAATGCCGCGAGTAGTTTTCGACCCCTTTGCAATAGCCGATTTCGCGGATCATCTCCAGGTCGTACTTTGTGCGCTGGATGATGCGCTGTTTTTCCACAAGCTGCGCTTCTTTTTCGAAAAAGGCGGCGCGTTCTTTGAGCTCGCTGTCGATGGTCTCTAAAGCTTCTAAGCGAATCTCTTCAGGCGTGACATGGTGCGATCCCGGATAGATCGACACTTCGGTCAGTTTTCTTTTGACTTTTCCCGTCAACGGATCAATTTCGGCGATGTGTTCGATTTCATCGCCAAAAAAGGCGATGCGGTAAGCGATATCCTCCTCATAAGCCGGAACGATTTCGAGGACATCGCCACGCGTCCGAAAGTGAGAGCGACTGAGCTCATAATCATTGCGACTATACTGAAGTTCAACGAGGTGAAAAAGGACATCGTCGCGCCGCTTTTCTTCGCCGACTTTCAGTGTTAATTTGAGTTGATGAAAGTACTCAGGAAGTCCTAGCCCATAAATACACGAAACAGAGGCGACAATAATGACATCGCGCCTTTCTAATAACGAGCAGGTTGCGCGCAACCGGAGACGGTCAATGCGGTCGTTAATCGATAGATCTTTCTCTATATAGGTATCGGTGCGCGGAATATAGGCTTCGGGTTGGTAGTAGTCATAATAAGAAACAAAATACTCGACGGCGTTGTGAGGGAAAAACCCTTTAAACTCTTGATAGAGTTGTGCTGCTAACGTTTTATTATGCGCTAAGATCAGGGCGGGTTTGTTTGAGCGGGCAATGACATGAGCCATCGTAAACGTTTTACCTGACCCTGTCACACCGAGCAAAACCTGACGCGCCTTCTTGAGCGCGACCCCTTGACTTAGATGCTCAATGGCACGCTCTTGATCACCGCGCGGATCAAAAGGAGCTTCTAATTTAAACATCGCTTATCGCCCCGCTGCGCGCTGAATTGACGTGATCATAACAAAACCCGCACTCACCATCGCCATGACAAGGAGAAGTCTTCCCCAAATCGTTCGGTAAAAGGTCGGCTTTTCTAATTTCCAAGCCATCAACGCCGGTAAAAAGATCAATAAAATCGCGACAAAGACACCGCTATAGCGAAGCGCTAAGTAAAATCCACTTTCATAGGTCAAGACAAAAAGAAGGGGCGGCAAAAAGGTCAAGGCGAGGGCGCCTAGTTTCCCTTCCCAGCTCTTTTTAATGCGCAACCCATCAATTAAAAAGTCAGATAAACTCAACGTCACTCCTAAAAAAGAGGTGACGACGACAAAAAAAGAAAAAAGGCCGGCGGCCACTTGAATCCAAGTCGATTGAAGCACCACGACCAGTGCATCTGTCACAGGCCCATCTCCTTGAAGCAATGCTTGAAACCCCGCCTCTCCAGTGAAGGGAATCGCCCCCATCGTGAGGAGTTGCCATACCACATAAAGAAGGAGGGGAATCACACTCCCAGCAAACAACACCCACCGGAGTTTTTTCTTATCGTGGTTCATGTAAGTCACAAGACTTGGAATAATAATATGATAACCAAACGAAACGATAATCACGGGTAAGACAGTGCTGGCGGCGTGAAAATCGGCGCGAAAAAGGCGCTCAACGTGAACATTTTCAGGCAAAAAGACAATGAGCAAAAAGTAGGTGATGACAAGGCCTACCATCATCACCCGGTTAATGAGATCAACTCCCTCTGTTCCGAGATAAATAAACCCTCCAAATACAAGAGGCAAAAGAAAACAAGCAACGCTACTTGAAAGCGCTGATCCCGTTACACAATAGTAACCCTGAGAAAAAAGTTTTGCACTTAAGGCAATGTATGCTGCCGTCAAAGAGTACAAAAGGAGCAGGTAAACGACCCAACTTAGCCCTTGTCCCCACTTGCCAAGAGTGTGGCGCGCCATCGAAATGAGGTTCGGCTCTCCTTTAATCGACATATTCACATCGAGAAAAAAATAAGATGTCGCCAGCATCAACAGCCAACACCCGAATAAAAGGAGGAGCGATGGAAAAAACCCAACAGGCGAGGTGTCGACCGGAAGGCCGAGAATCCCTGCTCCGACAGTTGTTCCTACGATGAGGAGCACTCCGCCAAAAAAATGGCTGATTTTCATTCTTAAATTCATAGTGTAACGCCAGGCCTTGGAAATAACGGAATACCAAGCATATGTGTCAGCTGGTAGAAAAAGATCAATGCCGAAAAGAGAAAAGCAGCAAGGAGGAGCCCTTTGCCTCCAACAACCCGATCGGGAAGGAGCGTTCCTTTGCGGTAGCGGCCAATCCACGTCATCAAGCCTGGGAGAATGCCAAAAAGAACGACAGCACAAATCCCCCCGGCAAAATCGAGCGCTTTAAAGAAAATATCGGGGAAAAGGATCGATAAAATTAAGGGGGGAACTAGGGTGAGCAAACACATCCCCACACTTTCGCGCTCTCGATGCTTAATGCGCAACCCATCGGACAAAAAATGAACTAAACTCAACGACTGCGCGAGAAAAGAGGTTAAGAGGGCAAAGAAAGCGAGAAGGCGCGAACTATAGCCAATCCACGCCGATCCAACGATTTTTCCCAAAGCAAAGGTCGCATCTTGACCCTCACGGTAACTCGAGAGAATGGCATCGATCGGCAAAATACCGAGGACAATTAACTGCCAAATAAGATAAATCACCAACGTAAAGGTCGAACCGATGAGAATTGATTGGCGGACCCGCTTGCGATCGCCTCCCATATAACGCATTAAGCTCGGCACCATATTTTGAAACCCAAAAGCTGCAACGAGAATAGGAAGAGAGGTCAATACATACCTCGGCTGCGTATAAGAAAGAAGCCTTGTCGAGACAAAGTAAACACTACACACAATTAAGACCAGATATGTCAACACCTTGCCGAGCATCAAAAACCGGTTCAACCGATCGACAGGTCCTGTCCCTAAGTAGACAAGGGCGCCAAAAGCGGCCACAAAAAAGCACGACCCTACCCAGCTTGGCAAAGCGATAGCAAAGCCCTCGTGCAAAAAACCTGCTGCGTGTTTCCCACTTAACGCAATATAGGCAACTAAGAGCGCGTAAAATAAAAAAAGATAGAGAACCCAACAAAGAATTTTTCCGACAACGCCTAAGGTTTCAGACACCATAGAAATGAGGTTGACCGGCTCTTTAAACCACCCGATGATCTCGACCATAAAAAACGAGGTCAAGGTCACAAACGCCCAGACAAGGAGAAAAATGCCAAGTGAAGGAAGAAAGCCCGCAAGCCCTGTCAAGATCGGCAATCCCAACATTCCGACACCAATACAGCTTCCCGTCAATAGCAAAGCGCCGCCAAAAACACTTCCCTTTTTGGCCATTGCCTTTCTCCCTTATGTTGATCGCGACCGCATCTTTTCTGCGATGCGCTCTTCTTGGCCTAAGCGGCCGAATTGATACCCCTCGTAATCCACAAACTTGAAAAAGCGCTCAAATTCGGGGAAAACATGGCTGACTTGCTTTGCCATTTCCTGTGCAATATAGCGATATGTCGGATGGCCAGCTGCAGATGAGCGAAGCTCGCACATCCATTGAAGGGCGCGCAAATTCACGTGAAAGTACCACCGCATATTATAGGCCATAGGAACGGCATACTGAGCTTCTTCAGGTAGCTCTTTGGCCATTTCTTCATAAGCTTCTTTCGCCTGGTCCATGGCGTCGCGGTATTTTTTCTCCATCTCTGTTCCCACAATCTCTTCAGGAATATAGTACCCGAGACTGCAGGTGATCAGTTGTTTTTCTTGCGACAGCATGCGGTGACGCTGTAAATCCCGGTACACTCCAAAATCAGCGATCACTTCAAAGGTACACTCTGCCCGCTCAAGGGCACGCGGCGACTTATGACGGCGGTTGTGGCGGAAGATGCACCCCGCATCTAAAATCCGCGATAACTCTTCTGCGGGAAGCTGACGACACATTTCCTCGAGTTCGGAAAATCCGGCCGATGAGCAGGGAAAGAGCAAAGCAGAGGCCACTTTAAACGGGCTATCCAAGTCGTAGTTGATTAAATGAACCCCCGGTTCGTGTTTGTGATCAAGAGCTTTGAGACTTTCTGCATACTCGGCAGCAATCACGCGAAGTTCCTCGTCAGTTTTTTCGCGAAACTCGCCAAAAGCGGCTTGATACTTATTGCTCGCTTCAGCGCGGCGAATAAACGACGGCATCACTTTGGACAGCTCGCGGTGGCTTGTCCGCGCAATTTCCTGAAGCTCTGTCAAGTTATGGCAATTGAGCTTTTGGATCAGCCCTTCAAAAAACCGGCCATTCCCGTACACACCCATGTTCGTCAACGTGCTTGCCGGCAAAAGCCCGCGCAAACAGTCGAGCACCTTGGCGCGCAAAGCCGCCGTATAGGCCACCTTAGACACATCGTGCTCTTTCGGGAAACGCCCTTCCATCAGCTCTGTTAAAGGGGGAATTAAAGCGCCATACGTTTCGAAAAGGTGGTTACAACTTTTCAGGTAAATAGCGCGGTACGCTGAGGTCATCAAAATCGGTTCGCGGTAAAAAAGGTATTCACCTTGGTATTTTTGATCAAAATAGATGTAACGCGTCGATTTTTCCAAAGGAGATCCGCCGATGCGGCAATCTTCGATCGCCTTGGCGGCGATCATCGAGACATTTTCGATTGCGAGGTGACTGCCCCCAAGCTCACCAATGGAATCATCGCCATAGCCATCGAGAATGCGGTCATAAAAGTTTTGCGCTTTTTTAATGGCGACGATTTGCTGCTCTTGCGCATCTTCTTCTTTTGCATCGCATGAAATCGAAGAAAACGCCGTCTCCTCATTGAGAATGAAGTCTTTGAGCAGAAGCGACCGCAACCCCAAACTCGACCGAGAGTAACGAGAAAAAAGGGCCCCTTTAATGACCTCTGGCAAATTGCGCAGAGCAAAAATATGGCTTGATGTATTGGTCACATAGCGTTGAATGATCTGGAGCTGAGCTTCTGTGAACTCTTCGTAGTTATCTTGCATCCACTTTTCCTTACTAGGTCTGTCTTACTAGGTCTGTCTTTAACTATGCTATATACCGAGCGTGATTCAAGAGTCGCAACCGGCATAAACATCCAGTCTAGCTCTTGATCTGGATTTACGACAACCTTCGCTAAAATTAACCTTTTATTTATAAAAAAATTTGATTTTTTTTCAGCCCTTTTTTACCATTTTTTAAAAAAAAGACGATAACTATGACCCCTCTCGCCCAAGACCACCCTCCCCCTTTTCTCCTCAAAAGAGCGCGTAGAAATAGACAAAGCCCGGCAATGCGTACCCTGAGCCAAGAAAACACCCTTTCCGCATCTGATCTCGTTGCGCCCTGCTTTGTCAAAGAGGGCCTTAGAGAAAAAGAGCCTATCGCTCATCTCCCTGGAGTCTGTCGCTTTCCCCCAGAAGCCCTTCTTCGAGAAGCCGAAAGGCTCCACAAAAAAAATATCCCCGCTCTCGCCCTTTTTCCCTCTATTCCCCGCCACCTTAAAGATCCACAGGGAAGTGAGGCGTATAATCCGAACGGAATCATTCCCCGCACCATCGCCCGCCTAAAACAAGAGCTCCCCTCTCTCGCTCTTATTGCCGACGTCGCCCTTGATCCCTACACCTCTCACGGACACGACGGGATTGCAACCGCCACAGACACAATCGACAACGACCAAACGCTTGAAGCCCTAGCTCGCCAAGCCGTTGTCTGCGCTAGAGCAGGTGCCGACATTCTCGCCCCTAGCGCGACAATGGATGGCCGGGTACGCACTTTAAGGCTCGCTCTCGACGCCAACGGGTTAACACACGCGGCCATCCTCTCTTACACGGCGAAATACGCCTCAGCTTTTTACACCCCCTTTCGCACCGCAATTGAAACGACGTTGCAATTTGGCGACAAGGCAAGTTACCAACTCAACCCGTTTAATCGCCGCGAAGCTTTAAGAGAGGCCCGTCTCGATGAAGACGAAGGGGCCGACATGCTCCTTGTCAAACCCGCTTTACCTTACCTCGATGTCCTCACGATGATACGTGCGCAGACAACCCTCCCCATTGGTGCCTACCAAGTCAGTGGCGAATATGCCATGGTCATGGCAGCGGCGGCCCAGGGCTATCTCGATCCACAAGCCACCTTGTATGAAATGCTTGCTGGCATCAAGCGCGCTGGAGCTGACTTTATTGTGACCTACGCAGCACCTACACTTGTCGATGTACTAAATTCGGCAAATCTGTCATCATAAAATTAAGAGCAGGTCGCTTTCTGCTTCCCAAAGCAAACGTTATCTCCAACACATTTTGGTCGAATGACTTCGCCTTCTCCCGATTGAAACAACTTCTTCTATTCCTATTGAAAGGAAGCGCGCTGCATGAATTTCACGCCTGAAATCATAACACAGGAGGGGGATATGATTGAAAAAGGCAAGCAAGTGACCATTGAATACAGCGTCTCAGCAGACGGCAATACCCAAGTCGACAGCAATATCGGGGGAGAACCTTTTGTTTTTCACTACGGCACCCATCAAATTCTTCCAGCGCTTGAGCATCATTTACAAGGGCTTGAGGTCGGAGACTCGAAACAAATCGTACTCGCTCCTGAGCACGCCTATGGTGACGTCAACCCCGATGCTTTTAAGGAGGTCGATTCTCACCTTATTCCCGAAGATCTCCGGTATGAAGGCGCTCTCCTTGTCGTTGCAGACGACCAGTTTGGCGAAATGCTTATTCGGGTCAAATCGATGAAAAATGACAAGGTCATTTTAGACTTCAACCACCCTTTAGCGGGGAAAACATTGACTTTCGACATCAAAATTCTCGACATTGCCTAAGATATCTTTTGGGGGAATCGCTGCTTGGCTCAGAAAAGCAGCGATCCTATGATGAGCCATTGTCGAGGGAGATGTCTCGACAGCTAACTCTCCATATCGAGACCATACACTACGCCATCTTTGGTACAAAAAATGATTTTTCTATCTCGATGTAACACAGGAGTCATCGTGATTTTTTTGTTCGTCGCTGTTTTTTGTACATTCCCCTCCTTATCTATCGAATAAAAACAACCACTCTTAGAGTAAAAATAAAGGACACCAAACTCGTCTACCCCAAAAGGGAAGAGGCGATGATCATCGATTTTTATTTTTTTTATTTGGCTGGTCACTGAATCTCCTCCAAGGTCAAAAATCAATAACTCTTGAGAACGCCTATCGAAAAAGTAAACATCTTCTTGGTCACTTAAAAAGCAGAACGAGAATCTTTTATTTTTTTTTGGCAAGCGGAAAGCCCATGTCTTCTCTCCCTGCAAATTAAAGCAGACAAATTCGCCCTCCTTCGACCTAGCAAAAATACTGTCTTTACCATTTGATTTTACCGAATCTACTATCAAAGAACTCGCTATAATATTCATTTTTTTCAGACGCATATTGTATCTATATAGATCGCCACCTTTCGTTAATACAAAAACAAATGGGCGCTTTCCCCCGATGCACCGAACAGACTCGACAGGCATATAACTAAAATCACAAGATGCAATATTGCACTCACATTTAAAAAGACTTCTCTTATCTGAAAGTAAAAAAACCTTTGACATATCGGCGCAAATAGAAAGAGAAATAATTTTTTCTCTCGAAGGAAAGAAGCGCATGTCAGAAATTTTCCTTTCCAAGACCTGCTCTCCATGATCAATACAACAAAGCGTTTGCCTATCTTGAGCTAAAAAATAAAAGCTCCCGTTTTCACTGAATGTGCAGAAAGTAGAGGGCTTGTTTTCTAGCTCCCACACAAGTTCGCCATCTTCGTTCAAGCACACAACCTTGTTTTCATAAAGAACTATGCACTGATTTTCTATGAAATGGGGGACCACCTTCAAAGGCTTTTGATCTAAGAAAAATTCCCATAATGGCGTGCAGCTTACCTCAAGCTCTAAAGGTTCTCTAGCGCCCGCTCTAAGGAGACTCGCGTTGTGAGACAAACTGTTTTCCAACCTTTCGATTCGTTGATCTAGCGCAGCCACCTTGCGCTCTATCTCTTCCTTCCATTCGCCTTGATTTGCCGACTCTTGCGCCTGTGTCAAAGGCTCCCCTTCGCCTAGCTTTGCAGAACCCACCAACGTCCCATGAGTCAAGAAAAACCCTATAAAACAACAATATACTCGCGCTTTGTGCATGCGCATTTGACCTCTTATTTTCACATTGCCTCCGGTGCACACCAGTAACCAAGAAAGAGAAATGTTTGCATAGGTCGACCGAGCTTGATTCAAGCATCGGCAATATTGTCCAAGCCAGCCCTCTATTCTCCACCTGAAAAAAAGAGCTTTGCCCTTGGCTTGTAGATGATGCTCAGCCGACTATGGAGCAATAGCCTGAATACAACGGAAAACTTTACTTACGATTGGCACACGTCCGCACCCCATTTCACCTATGACAGTTTCTAAGAATATGCGTCCCAAAGCCAAGCTCCCACTGACACCGCAAAAGCAGAAAAAACCACAACCAATGAATTGAACTGCTTCTACCACCCTGCCTATTATGGTGTTTTGTACGTTTTCAATGATATCTGCTTTCAGTTTTTTGACTTCATCTTCTAAATTGTTTTTATCGCCAATTTTTCTAACAGTTGTTAAAACATACTCGTTGATATTGTTTATTTGATCTAGTTTAGAGGCGAGTATTCTTAGCTCTATATTAGACTCTTGAATTTTTGATAAATTTCTTCTGCTATAACCCATTTCACTTTTGGAAAGCTCAGTCTTTATATCGTGTTTTTTTTGAGCTATTTTTAAGCGCAGCTGAGATAAATTATTAAATTGATTAGTCGCGCCGGGGTAGCCAGAAGTTTTTTGAAAAATACCCTCTATACACTTGTCTGTCATATCGTACTGGGCGCTCAAAGATTTCTCAATTTGCTTTGTTAATTTATTAAAGACATCTTGAATAGCTTGATGAGTATGGAAAATCATAGAATTAATTCCATTCAACATCGAAGCCTTTTGGTTGAAATTTAAACTCACCTCGGATGACCCGATGATCGGTGTTTTTCTTACTTCTATATATAATGAACTCATAGGCCATCTCCTTAGTCTGCTCTACTCTACCTAGCGTTTTTTCATCACTCGCGAAAGTGCATAAAGAAACACCCCTGCAATTAAGTAGATATAAAAACTCTCTCGAAGTTTTTCCTTTGAAAACAGAGCAATTTTTTGGGCTAAAGATGCCTTCTCCAAAAAGGCTTTTTCAGACTTTAGTATCTTAATTTCTACGTCCAGCTGTTTCCAACTTTTTGCACTCGCATTTCTCTTTATGTTTAGTTCATTCGCTTTTTTTGACTCGCTAATTGAAACCTGTTCAATAATTGTGTCGTATATTTTGTAAATTTCTTTTATGGATCTATTTAAATGTTCCCATAAAATTTTGTCTGATTTTTTAATAATGTTAACAACTGAATCGATTTGGCTATTTATGCTTTTAGGGAATTGAGAAATGATAGATTTAAACTCTTTGATTTTTTCCTCCCAGTTGTTTTTATTGCACCCATTAATTAAGTTTCCCATCTTTTTTTCTCTAACTTTTGATCTAAATTCAAACACCCTGTTAATTTCTTTAACCGAACCATTTAGATTGTTTTTTATCTTTTCAAAAGACTTATTGAAATCCTTGTTGATAATCTTCAGTTCGCATTCTTTTGATTGAATGAAACATGACATTAAATATTTAGAATGAGTTGTACTACTATTGTTTGGCGTAAGTGGCAGAGATGAAAGAGTCATGGAACCTCCAATAATTTTAGGCTGTTGCTTGGCAACTTTGACATGCGATCGATAGATAGAACGCTACATGGACACAGGACCTCGATCATCGCCCAAACCGTAAAGAGAGACGGGGAACAAGACGTCGCCCAATCAGCTCCCGCCTATCCCCGTCAAAAATGAAGCCTGACTTTTTATCCTTGCCCAGCTATAAACAAAAAATTTTAAACCATGTGCAAAAAAAAATGACACAAAAAAATTTAGACTTTTTTGCTTGTGCAAGGCATCGGCTTACAACTCTGGGAAAAAAAAGTGGATTTCCTCTTTTGCCGTTGCCGTTCCATCAGACCCATGAACAGCATTCACAGTAACGTTCCTAGCAAAATCAGCGCGAATTGTCCCAGCATCGGCTTTCATTGGGTCTGTTGCCCCCATGAGTTTGCGGTTTCTTGCGATCGCCTTTTCACCTTCTAACACAGACACAACAACAGGGCCAGACGTCATAAAAGATATCAGGTCCTTGAAAAAAGGGCGGTCTTTGTGTTCGGCATAAAATTGTTTGGCCCGTTGTTCTGAAAGCTGTATCATTTTCATGGCCACGATGCGAAGGTTAGCTCGCTCAAATCGGGTCAAGATTTCTCCTGTTAGCTTGCTTTTCACGGCGTCCGGTTTAATAATAGAAAGGGTTCGTTCTTGGTTTTTTCTATACGTTAAGCCCGTTTCAGTAGGGAAACTTTTTGCACTACCTGCAAATAAAGACAAGAAAGACGCGAAAAAAAAACCAAAAATAAAAATAATATTTCTATTCATACTACCTCCAAAGCGCGCATCTTCCTCTCTTCAGCGAGGTCGCTGCGCTTGTTTGTTGACATGTTTTATTGACTCCGCATGCTTTGTCATTTGATGTTATGTACCGATCGTAATTCAAGGATCGGTTGATGCATTGGTATCCTCCCCTTCCTATGTGCTCGCCCACATTGTCGACCATCCCGCCAACACGACTTTATGCGTGTGAGCGCCCTTGCAAAAAAAGTCTACAAGGCGCGTGTTCATTGCAATTCCTAAAGCGGAATCAGCCTCCCCGCGCGCCTTTTAAACAAGGGCCTCACACTTTAGCAAACTGCACACAATAAAAAATCTTTTCGTCGCTAAAAAATGCTCTTCCTTCAGGGTCTACAGCTATTTTGTAGATATGGTGAGCTCCCTCTGGAGAGCTTTCTTTTATCATCGACGGCAGGTAAGACTCAACTAATTTAAAAGTGGGATCAGGCCAAAGCATGTTCCAGCTATCGTAAAAAATATTTCTTAGCATGTAAATATGCCCATCATCACAGCTCATATACACATTGTCTTTTAGGTCTAAAAAAACAGACCTTATCCTTCCAGGGGCAGGGCAATATCGATGTTTAATAGGTTTGACATCTTTAGAGTCAAAAACACATAACCCATTCTCAGTCCCACAATAGATGTTTTGATAAGAATCTAAGCTAATTCCCTTGAGTTTAGCGTCGGGGCTTTTCTTTGGGTCTACAACTTCCGACTTCACCTGCATCCCTAGATAATCGAATACAACAACGCGTCCGTCATAGGTCGTTAAAAAAATATGTTGAACCCCGTCGGTGGTAATTCCCCATCCTGGCACCTCTTGACCTTCACCCCCTATAATCGGTTTTATCCAAAGAAAATTCCCCGAATCGTTAACACATACAACCGTTCCTTCGTTAGAAAGAAAAAACACCCGTTGTTCATCTTTAGATATACAAAATCCCCACGGTTCAAAGTCTAAATCGACACGCCACAAGAGATTCCCATCAGCGCTTAACTTAGCGATATAGTTCGATTCACTTCCCTCCATCACAGAAGAAAAATAACAAGCACCACTTTTGCCAGAAACAATCCCTATCACCTTACCGCCAGCATCGTGTTGCCACACAGGGCTAAAGTCCAACGAATGCGTATTCAAACAGTATAAAACCCCATTATCTAACCCTATGAACACCCTATTGATTCCATTCCAGCGCGACAAGCTAATAGCTCTTGATCGACAATCGAAATTTTTTTTCCAAATAAGGTGGGGAACACAAAATCCCTGTTGAGCCGAAAATCCCACCATCAAAGCTAGGATAAAAAAAGACAACCTCGCCAACTTTAGAGGGGCCCGAAGGAGCCTGCTCTTACTTTTCTTTGCGTTAGTGCGAAGTTTCACCTGCTCTTTATCAGACAAATCACACTCTACTTTTGCTTTGATTTTTTTTGACGTCAATGCAACACCTCCAGTAAAAATTGTTCATTGCAGGTTGCCCTTCTTCGAGAAGAGAAGAGTAACGCCTGAGAGGCCACTTTCTAAATAACCGCAAACTCGAACCTAAGACTCCATCTTCATCTCTGACATCCCCTTCTGCCTAAAGGAAAGAAAGGAGCCAGGTGAAAACCCGTTCTACGGCTAGGTGTGCACTAGTTACTTCCTACAGGCTCTTGTTTTAACGATAGCCACGAGAGAAAACGGCGTGGTCTTTAGAAAAACTTAATTTAAAACATCCCAACTTTTTCAAGAAGAGATATTTTTTACCCATTTTCCCTTGCTGCAAACCCGCCGTTTTTCATAAAATGGATGCCATTCACTTAAAGCAAGGGGTATCTATGCTGTGGAGGTATTATGATTCTCCCCTTAGCGGAAAAACTCCGTCCTACATCTTTTGCCGATGTTGTCGGCCAAGACCACCTTGTTGGTGTGCGAGGCCTGCTCACCCAACTTGCAGAGAAAAAATATCCCATCTCGATTTTGCTCTACGGCCCACCAGGATCGGGGAAAACAACGATTGCCCGCCTTTACGCCAAAGCTTTCAACCTCCCTTTGATCACGACATGTGCTGTCGACGGACTAGCTTTGTTAAAAAAGTTGTTAGGTCCAACGCTTGATCGTCCCTTTTTCCAGCAACGCCCCTTGCTTTTTGTCGATGAGATTCACCGTTTTAATCGAGCGCAACAAGATTTTTTTCTTCCCCACCTTGAAAGCGGCGCCCTCATCTTAGTCGGCGCGACAACAGAAAACCCCTCTTTTGCTCTAAATAACGCTCTCTTATCGCGGCTAAGAGTCTTGACCCTCGCCCCCCTTAGCGCCGAAGCCCTCACACACTTGATCGATCGTTTTAGGGCGCAAACGCCTTCACTTTCTCTCACTCAAGAAGTCATCGACGCCCTTGTCTCGATTGCACAAGGCGACGCGCGTCATCTTATGAATATGCTTGAAAACCTCATGACCCTTAGTGAGGGAGAAATCAATCTCGACACGCTCCACCCCCTTATTCAACAAAAGCCCTCCCTTCATGACCGCTCAGGCGACCAACACTACCATTTGATTTCGGCCCTTCACAAAGCTGTCCGCGGTTCAGACCCCGATGCAGCTCTTTACTACTTTACCCGCCTTCTTGAAGGCGGCGAAGACCCTCACTATTTAGGACGCCGCTTAGTGCGGATGGCCGCCGAAGATGTTGGGCTCGCCGACCCCCAGGCAAGTTCTGTTGCCCTCAATGCATGGCAAACTTTTGAACGCTTAGGGTCTCCTGAGGGAGAACTTGCCCTTGCTCAAGCAACACTTTATCTAGCCCTTGCGCCTAAAAGTAACGCCGCTTATGTCGCGCTCAAGCGCGCCAGAAGTCTTGCGCAAAAAACCGCCCATCTTCCCCCCCCCAAATGCATTCTTAATGCCCCAACGCGTTGGATGAAGCGCGAAGGCTATGGGGAAGGGTATTGCTACGATCACGACACTGCTACAGGCTTTTCCGGGCAACACTACTTTCCCGAGGGTGTTGCACGACCCAATTTTTATGAACCCGTTAAGCGGGGCTTTGAACGCGAACTCCAAAAAAGGATCGCTTTTTTTGAGCAGTTGCGGGCTGCAAAAAAGGAGCCCTAACAACCGGACACATACCTCTCCTCCGTCATCGACAGTGCCATCGTCGCGCCGACTTCAAAAAAGAAGCAACACATTTACAACACCTGCGTACGTGATCTGCTTGTGGGGAATCTTGGACACTCCTGCGGGATATGTTCTAACACTTCTTCGCGTGAAAAGCCATTGATACCTGTCTCTCTCAGCAGCATCGACCATGAGATTCACGATTGTGTGCACGACATCTAAGCTTAAATTTATTTTTTTCGATAAGGTTGAACTGCTCGCTTCTGCTATCCCTCTCGTGATTTGCACTATCGCTGTATCTCTAACTTCATAGTAGTACTTGTCGACAAGAATCCCTTGAGGGCTCCGGGGATCTCCTAAAATGATAGAAAGGCCCAAAACAAAAGACCAAATGACAACTCTTACAGGTCCTGAAAAAACCGCCAATTTACTATAGCCTAAAATATTAAAAAAGGCGTTGTTTATCCGCATTAACATACAAAAAAAATGATATGCTTCTTTTGGGTAATTAACTTTATCTTCTATCGAAACGTTAAAAGACCGCCTTGTAATCGACCTCAATCCATAGGTGTTGGTCGTGTGACCAATCCGCCCATTGTAGTTTTGATAAAGAGACATCAAAACAATCAAAGGCAACGCTGCAGCAGTTGCTTTTATAGGGTGGTTGATCAGAAAAACGGCTTTCTCTTCCAATTTTTCTCTTGTGATGAACTTAAGCTTTTCTATAAATTTGAAGCTGTTTGAAACGTAATTGACCATCATTTCCTATACCGATCGTGAGTTAACCTTCCTTTGTCCAATCTTCTCTAAATAGCGAACTTAGCCCCAATAGGATAAACAAGAAAAAATTTAAAGTTAAGTTTTTTTTTGTTTCCCCGGCCAGGTTCAAGAAGAGGGAATGTTGTCAACGCCAGCGCCCCTCTTTTTTATCGGCGAAGCAGCCGGTAGCTTGAGTCACGTTCGGTAGGTCAGCCCCAAGTCGTTTACAATGCGATTCTTTCTTGTTGCAGCGTCGGCTGCAGCCGCTTCCCTGTCGCCGCGCGCGCGCCTGTGTCGCGCAGCCACGCAGACATCACTTCGCCAATCATCGACCGACTCGATTTTTTTAAAAAGAAATCAAGTGGAATAAAAAAAGCAATCCCCTTGTTGCGGTAACGCCCGCCATTGACCTGGTCGTTAGCGTTGGTCCAATCGTACCAAACTGAGAAGCGAAACCCACTCGGATAGTAGCGCCCTATCTCAAAGTGGACACCCGCATCGCGCGCGAGAAATTTGCCGATGCTCGCCTTAAACTCAAGCTGCAGCGGCTTAAAATCGTATGTGAGATCTAAAAAATATTGGTACCCGATAAAGTGGACATATTTAGCCTCTTCACCGACAAATTGCCGCACCCTCGTCGTGAAACCAAGCCCTCGATAGCGCCGTTTCACAACGCCCGCAACCTCGAGGCCGATCGACCAATTTTGACAAGGAGGGTAGTACAAAAGCTCGACGGCAACTCCTCCGTAGGCGGGCTCAAAGTAGCCGCAAGCGAGTCGGCCGTACCACCCTCGACCCAAGTAAGTGCCCTGTTGTATATACCCTTTCTCAAGAGATACAGTTTGGCGCTGAAAGTAGCGAACGCTATCAGAGCGGACGTTGAGGAGTTGAGAAGGATTGAGCAAGTCTCGGTCGCCCACATCACTTGTACTCGATGCGATGTGATAAGCTGTCTGCACATGATAATAGGCCTGATCACCTAAATAGCCCTCAATGCCAACCAGCGCACCGAAGCTATATTTAAACTTTCCCGTCGAACTTCCAAAAAAAGTCACCGCACGGGGCCTTACGGTAACTGCACCCACCTTTTTTCGTCTTCGGTACAGCGGTGTTGTATCGTACATCGTAGGAAAAGAGAGAGGGGGACGCATCGGAGCCAAAACATCCATCTCAACATCGCCTACTTGATCCTCTTGCCAACGTTCCAAATCTACCGTTCGGAAGTCATAAGCATGAGACGCAATTCCATCAACTTCGACAATCACGATCGTAGCGTCGATATTTGAGGGGACAAGCGCTGCCAAAATTTTCTGAAGGCGCTTTTTTAACACAGGCTCTTCTCGGTACCGTACATTGATCACTTTGAGCCAAATTTCTCGCCGCGCCCCCTCTTTCAGATCGATCCGATAAAGATTCAGTCCTTGTTGAAAAAAAGCGCATACAAGTTCTTGCGCAAGTTCTTTGTCAGCGCGCCCGACGCCAAGGGGTTCTGTGTCGACTGGCGACGAATAAAGAGGAGGATCTTTGACTTTGGGAAAGAGCCCCTTCGATTCTCCCAAATGATAATGTACCGACGCCGAGGCGGCGATATCTTCTCCCCGCAATGTGCTCACATTGAGCTGCACTCTATCGAACAACGCTAAAGAGAGCCCCACATTGACCCTTGACTTCACCCTCCGCCCTTGCGGGTGCTCTGCACCCCAATGCTCATAATCGATAGCATCCCACTCAGCAAGGAGGGTCAATTTGTTGAGCAGTGGAAGTGAAAATCGGCGAAAGGGCGTCCAACCGAGGCCACCAAAAAACCCTTTGATCCTCCCCTTTCCCCACCCTGCTGTTACCTCGAGATCGAGATGGCTGAAAGAGTAGGTCGCAGCTGTATAAAAGGCGTGAAAACGCTTTGTCCCCAAAAAATCCTCAAATCCAATAGAAACCTCTGGGATAAATAAGGGGAATCCATCATCGCGTTGAATGACCGCAAGTTTAACACTTGCACCGCGATCGGCAAAATCGCCAAATCCCATCGACCCCATAGCGGGATCGGGTTGACCCACATAGACTTTATAACTCCCTGTAAACTCGATCCGATCGAGCACCTGCAACGTCAGCGCATACGTGCGATAGGGAGGAAGGTAAGACCACCCAGCCGCCGCCGTTCCCGGCGTCGTCATCCGCGCAGAGGGCATGTTCCAATACCCCCCCATCAAGCCATAGTTATAGTGATACGGAAGACGGTCACAAGATTGTTGATTGATCTCTTCTACAAGTGACAAATCGCGAAAAAGACAAGCAACCTCCTCTTCAGCGCCAAAAGACCAGCAACACCCGCTGACCACCAAAACAAAGACAACGTAGGCCGCTTTTATCATGAGAAAATAGAGCACGCTCACTTTTTCTTTGGAAGTGTACACGCATCCTTATTCAAAAAGCAAAGCGCACAACCTCTTTCCTTTAGGTGGGCGAGGATGTCAATAACGGGAGGGACCACAAGCCTAAAGTCTCTCTGATAAGACCCATCGGAAAGAGGGCATCATTGTCCATGTGGCGTTTGAGCCCAAAGGGACTGACTCAGCGCCTATCTTGCGAGTTATGTGAACAAAGATACGCTTGACATTTCCCAAGCCAACAAGGTTTGGGTGGCTGCGCAGCCGCTGCTACAGCGTGCGATGTCGAAGCTATAGATGTTGTAGGGAAGAAGGAAACTTCTATTCCGAGAGCTATAGAGAGAC